>JADGRR010000055.1 GCA_017880745.1 Burkholderiales bacterium | reverse complement strand
GCCGGTGACGGCATCGGCCCGGAAATCGTGGCGCAGGCGCTGAAGGTGCTTCGCGCGCTTGCCAAAGACGGCCTCAAGCTGGAGATGGAAGAAGCGCCGGTCGGTGGCGCCGCTTACGACGTGGCGGGCGATCCTCTGCCCGCCGCCACGCTGAAGCTCGCGCGCGAGGCCGATGCGATTCTGTTCGGCGCCGTGGGCGGCTGGCAGTACGATCAGCTGCCGCGCGCAAAACGCCCGGAGCAGGCGATTCTGGGCTTGCGCAAGGAATTGGGCCTGTTCGCCAATCTGCGTCCGGCCAAAGTGTTTCCCGAACTGATTGGGGCATCGACGCTGCGTCCCGAGGTGGTATCGGGGATGGATATCCTGATCCTGCGCGAACTTACCGGCGACATCTACTTCGGCCAGCCGCGCGGCGTGCGCACGCTCGAAAACGGCGAGCGCGAGGGTTTCGACACCATGCGCTACAGCGAATCCGAAATCCGGCGCATCGCTCACGCGGCGTTTCGCGCGGCAACGAAGCGCTCGAAAAAACTGTGTTCGGTGGACAAGTGCAACGTTCTCGAGACGTCGCAGCTGTGGCGCGAGGTCGTCGTCGAGGTGGCAAAGAATTATCCCGGGGTTGCGCTGTCGCACATGTACGTCGATAACGCGGCAATGCAGCTCCTGCGCGATCCGAAGCAGTTCGACGTCATCGTCACTGGCAACCTGTTCGGCGACATCCTCTCCGACGAAGCCTCGATGCTTACCGGCTCGATCGGCATGCTGCCCTCGGCTTCCCTCGACGCGAACAACAAGGGACTATACGAACCCATCCACGGCTCGGCGCCCGACATCGCCGGCAAGAATCTGGCGAATCCTCTGGCGACCATACTTTCGGCGGCGATGATGCTGCGCTACAGTTTAAATCAGGACCGGGCGGCCGACCGTATCGATACCGCCGTGACAAAGGTTCTGGCGCGGGGGTTGCGGACGGCCGATATCTTTCAGCCGGGAACGGAAAAGGTCGGCACCGTGCAGATGGGCGACGCGGTCGTAGCGGCGTTGTAATGCGATGGGAAGCGGCAGCGGGAGCGGCATGGCATGCCGCGATGTTCCCACCGATTCCTTCATGGGTTTAGAATTGCAATGTTTACATCGGGAAGATTGTCATGAAAACAGTGGGCTTTGTAGGCTGGCGCGGCATGGTGGGCTCGGTACTGATGGCCCGCATGCGGGCGGAAAATGATTTCGCGCATATCGATCCGGTATTTTTCACCACTTCCAATGTCGGTGGCAAAGGACCCGGCGAGAGCAAAGGGCCGCTAGAGGACGCAAAATCCATCGCCGACCTGAAGCGGATGGATGCGATCGTCACCTGCCAGGGTGGCGACTACACCAACGAAATTCATCCGAAGCTGCGCGCGGCCGGTTGGAACGGTTTCTGGATTGACGCGGCCTCCGCGCTGCGCATGAAGAATGACGCCGTTATCATTCTCGATCCCGTAAACATGCAGGTGATCAAGGACGCGCTCGGGCGCGGCGTGAAGGACTATATCGGTGGCAATTGCACCGTCAGCCTGATGCTGATGGCGCTGCACGGTTTGTTCCGGGAAGGGCTGATTGAATGGATGACCGCCATGACCTATCAGGCTGCCTCGGGTGCCGGCGCGCAGAATATGCGCGAGCTGATCGCCCAGATGGGCGCAGCGCACGCATCGGTCGGCGAACTGCTCGCCGACCCTGCGTCTGCCATTCTGGAGATCGACCGCAAGGTAGCGGCCACGTTGCGCAGCGCGGCGTTGCCGAAGGAGCACTTCGGCGTGGCGCTCGCCGGCAGCCTGATTCCCTGGATCGACAAGGAAATGGACAACGGCCAGAGCCGCGAGGAATGGAAGGGGCAGGCCGAAGGCAACAAGATCCTCGGCCGCGAGAACCGGCCGATCGCCATCGACGGCATTTGCGTGCGCATCGGCGCCATGCGCTGCCACAGCCAGGCGCTCACCGTCAAGCTGACGCGTGACCTGCCGCTGTCCGAAATCGAGGCCATTCTTGCCTCCGCCAATGATTGGGTGAAAGTAATCCCGAATACACGTGAAGCGAGTGTGCGCGAGCTGACACCCGCCGCAGTGACCGGCAGCCTGAATGTGCCGGTAGGCCGGCTGCGCAAGCTCAGCATGGGCGGGCAGTATCTGTCCGCCTTCACGGTCGGCGATCAACTGCTGTGGGGGGCTGCCGAACCCCTGCGCCGCATGTTGCGTATCCTGCTGGCGGCGGAAGCGGCTACCGCCGCGCCGAAAACTGCGTCGGCAAAGACCAGGACTGGCGTAACAAGTTAGGGAAGCTCTGAATATGTCTGTGACGCCATCAGGCCGAACCCAGAGAAGTCCTGATTGCGTCCATGATCCGAACAAGCCTTTCCTCTGACTTGGGGAATTTACATGGCGGCATCGCCCCTTGTTCCGACCATCCGTGGCTGAGAAGGGTTTTTGATTGAAAAATATCTGGCTTGAGGCGCTTTCATGACAAGAAAGATTAGCTTGCAAGGCTAAGGCTATGATGTTAATTTAGTTAGTCCACGATACGTCTTCAGGGGTGGAAGGTGGGTAAATCCGTCATAAAAACAAGCGTGGTGGCGTTGGCGTTTCTGTTGCTGCCGTCGCTTGCGGTGGCTGCAGGCTTGGGCAAGCTGACTGTGCTTTCCGGCTTGGGACAACCGTTGAAGGCAGAGATCGATCTGGTCTCAATGCAAAAGGGCGAAGCGGACAGCCTCAGCGTGCGGCTGCCGTCCGCTGAGGCGTTCCGGCAAGCCAACATCGAGTACAGCGGGGCGCTGCTGTCGGTCAAATTCAGCATCGAGCAGCGCGGCGAGGATCGCCATGTGATTGTCCTCAGTTCCACCCAGCCGATGAACGAACCTTTCCTTGACCTGCTGGTGGAACTCGACTGGTCCACCGGCCGGCTGGTGCGCGAGTACACCTTCCTCCTCGATCCGCCAGAATACAAAGGGCCGCAGCCGGCAGCCGGGGTAGCCGCACCGGCGGTGACCGCACTACCGGTGATCAAGTCCGTCGAGGCGCCGAAGCAACCCGAACTGCGGGCTGCGCCGGTGCAGGAGAGCCCGCTCGCGCCAGCGGCGGCGCCCAAGGCCATCGGCACCTACCAGGTGAAACGCGGCGACACGCTGGCCAAGATTGCGATCGCCAACAAATCGGATGGCGTCAGTTTGCAGCAAATGCTGATCGCACTGTATCGCGGCAATGCGGATGCGTTCGACGGCAACAATATCAACCGCCTGCGCGCCGGCAAGATTCTCAACATTCCCGACAAGGATGCGGCGGCGTCGGTAGACCAGACCGACGCCACCCGCCTGGTGATCGCGCAGGCTGCGGATTTCAACGAATACCGCCGCAGGCTGGGTGCGGCGGTTGCGGCCGCGCCGGAGCGGGCGGAGACGCGTCGCCAGAGCGCGAGCGGCAAGATCACGGCCCAAGTCGAAGAGAAGCCAGCACCAGTCAAGGCGACTAAGGATCAGCTCAGGCTGTCCAAGGCTGAGGAGCCGGGCAGGCCCGGCGCCAGGCGCAGCCCGCAGGGGCTGCAGGAAGACTTGTTCGCGAAAGAGAAAGCGCTCAAGGAGGCGAACGAGCGCATCGCGATGCTCGAAAAGAATGTGCAGGACATGCAGAAGCTGCTCGAACTGAAGAGCCAGTCGGGGGCGCAATTGCAGCAGCAGGCAGCGAAGGCGGGAGCCGCCAAAGCCGCCGAACCTGCGAAGGCGCCGGAAGCGGCCGCAGCGGCCGCTGTGGCGAAGGCGCCTGAGGCTGGGACGGCGCCGGAGTCCGCCAAGGCCGCCGATGTCGCGAAGGCAGGCGAACCCGCCAAGGCCGCCGATGTCGCGAAGGCGGGCGAACCCGCCAAGGCCGCTGATGTTGCGAAGGCAGGCGAACCCGCTAAAGCAGGGGAGCCGGCAAAAGCTGCAGACCTTGCCAAAGCAGCGCCAAAGGCTGTGAGACCTCCGCCGCCTCCTCCTCCCGAACCCAGCTTGATCGACGAGATTCTCGGTAATGAGCTGGCCCTGTATGGTGGCGGCGCTTTTCTGCTGCTCCTGTTCGGCGGTTATGGATATTACGCGTGGCGGCGCAAGAAGACTTTGCAGAAGATCGAAAGCAGCGTAATGGGTGGGCCGGGTTTGGCGGCCGACTCCGTTTTCGGCGCCGTTGGCGGCGCCAAAGTCGACACCGGTGCGCGCGAACCCCAGGGCGATTTCAGCCAGGGCGGCGCTGTAGCGGCGATCGATACCGAGGAAGTCGATCCGATTGCCGAAGCGGATGTCTATATGGCCTATGGACGCGATGCACAGGCCGAGGAGATCCTCAAGGAGGCGCTGGCCAAGGATCCGTCGCGTCAGCCTATTCGCACCAAATTGCTGGAGATTTACGCCGGTCGCAAGGATGTCAAGGCATTCGAAACCGTAGCGGCTGAGCTCCATGCCGCCACAGCCGGGGCGGGAACAGATTGGGAAAAAGCCGCGGCGTTGGGTTCGCAACTTGATCCGGGAAATCCGCTCTATGGCGGCGCGGCTGCAGCGAAGGGCACCCTTGCTCCCACCCAAACGCAGGTTCTTTCCGGAGCGGGAACCGCCGCCGCCGTTGTCGCCGCGGAAGCGGAAATTGCGCCGGATACCGGCGTGCACGCGGCTGTGTCCCCTGGCTTGGATTTTGATCTCGGTCTGGGCGCCCCCGCAGAAGCTGGCGCACAACCCGGTATTCCACCGGAGGCTGGACCTGTCACGGCCCCCGAGGTCACGGCCGATCTCGGATTCGATCTCGATCTGGGTGGCGACGAGAAAAAGCCGGCGGCTGCTGCCGGCGACACGTTGAGCTTGGGCGCCAACGCGCCCGGCGCTCCTGATGCGGCCGCGTCCATTGATTTCGATTTCGAATTGCCGCCGGCCGGTGATGCAGCCCAAAGCGCGCAGGCGCAAGCTACCAAGGACGCTCCGACCGCAAATGTTGCAGCGCCTGCTGGCCCCGCCGGTGGCGGCGGTGGCATCGATTTTGATTTCAATCTGGACCTCCCGGCGCAAAAGGAAGAAGCGCCGGCCGCACCGCTGGACTTGAGCGCGATCAATCTGGATCTGGGCTCGCCGGGTGCCGCCGCCGCACCCGCTGATGCACATTGGCAGGAGGTGGCAACCAAGCTTGACCTGGCCAAGGCCTATCAGGAGATGGGCGACAAGGACGGGGCGCGCGAACTCCTTAACGAAGTGCGGAAGGAGGGTGACGCCGCCCAGCAGCAGCAAGCGCAGACCATGCTCTCTGCCCTGGGCTGACACTGCGTAGATTTTAACCAACCCCGGGCTTGTCCCGGGGTTTTGTTTTTAGGGACCGCCCGCGTCCAGAGGAGGGTTGAGGCCGCTTCGCCCCTACTGGCCCTGGCGCGGGCTGCTTAAATGCTCGTGCCTCGCGATGCGTTTCAAACCAAGTGCCGCAGATTGAACAACCATGAAAATCGCAATCGGCATCGAATATGACGGCAGCCGTTTCCACGGCTGGCAGTCGCAGCCTTCGGGCGATACTGTCCAAGACCACCTGGAGCGTGCGCTTGCGTGCATCGCCGGCGAGCCGGTTCGCCTGGCCGCAGCCGGTCGCACTGATGCCGGCGTACACGCCACGGCTCAGGTGGCGCATTTCGAGACCGCGGCCGAGCGTCCGGAGTCGGCCTGGGTGCGCGGCGTCAATGCGCTGCTGCCGCAAGCCGTCGCGGTGCAATGGGCCATGCCCGTGTCCGGCGATTTTCATGCGCGCTATTCGGCCGTATCCCGCACCTATCGCTATGTGCTCTATAACCATGCGGTGCGGCCGGCGCTGCACCACAGCAGGATGGGTTGGTTCCATCTGCCGCTCGATCTGCTGGCGATGCGCGCGGCGGCGGTCCAGCTTGCGGGCGAACACGATTTCAGCGCGTTTCGCTCGAGCGAGTGCCAGGCGAAAAGCCCGGTGCGCACGTTGCGGAATTGGGCCATAGAGCGGCGCGCTGCTCATCTCATTTTCGAGTTCACCGCCAATGGCTTCTTGCATCACATGGTGCGCAATATCATCGGTTGCCTGGTGTACGTGGGCAAGGGAAAGCATCCTCCGGGCTGGCTGGGCGAGGTCCTGGCGAGCCGCGACCGCCGTCAGGCGGCGCCGACGTTTTCTCCGGACGGACTTTATCTTGCGGCCGTGGAATACGCGCCCGGGTGGAAGCTGCCCGCGTTTACACCCAAACTTATTTTCTCTCCGGAGCAGGTGTTGGTGTGAGGACGCGAATCAAGATCTGCGGCATTACCCGGCCAGAAGATGCGCGCATGGCGGCGGAGTTGGGCGCAGACGCGATCGGCCTGGTGTTCTATGCGCCCAGTCCGCGCAACGTCGGTCCGGAGCAGGCGCGCGCGATTATCGCGGCGGTTCCGCCCTTTGTGACTATAGTCGGCCTGTTTGTCGACCCTGCGCCGGAGCAGGTCGAGTCGGTGCTGCGTCGTTGCTCCATCGGCCTGCTGCAGTTTCACGGCGATGAAGCGCCGGATCTTTGCCGCGGTTTCGGCCTGCCTTACATCAAGGCCGCGCGGGTCAGAGCCGATGCCGATTTGGTACAATATTTGTCGCGCTATCACGCGGCGCAGGGTTGGCTGTTGGACGCCTACCATGACCAGCTTTACGGCGGCACGGGCGAGGCGTTCGATTGGAAGCTGATCCCGCGTGATCTGGCCAGGCCGGTCATACTCTCGGGCGGGCTGACGCCGGACAATGTGGGCGCGGCCGTGCGTCAGGTCGGGCCGTGGGCGGTGGACGTGTCCAGTGGCGTAGAAGCGGCCAAAGGCGTCAAGGACGCCGCGAAAATCGCGGCCTTCATAGCGGGAGTCAAGAATGAAAATGCATGACCTGCCAGACAGCCATGGACATTTCGGGCCTTACGGCGGCATCTTCGTCGCCGAAACTCTGATTCAGGCGCTCGACGAACTCAGAGTCGCATACGAAAAATACCGCAGCGATCCGGAATTCATCGCCGAATTCCGCTACGACCTCAAGCACTACGTCGGACGTCCGAGCCCGGTGTATCACTGCAAGCGCTGGTCGGGTTTGCTCGGCGGGGCGCAGATCTACCTCAAGCGCGAAGACCTGAACCATACCGGCGCCCACAAAATCAACAATACTCTTGGGCAGGCCATGCTCGCACGGCGCATGGGCAAGCCGCGCATCATCGCCGAGACGGGCGCCGGCATGCACGGCGTGGCGTCGGCTACGGTCGCGGCCCGCTACGGCCTGGAATGCGTGGTGTACATGGGTTCGGAGGACATCAGGCGCCAGGCGGCGAACGTCCACCGCATGAAAATCCTCGGCGCCAGCGTGGTGCCCGTCGAATCCGGTTCGAAAACGCTGAAAGACGCGTTGAACGAAGCCATGCGCGACTGGGTCACCAATATCCACAACACCTATTACATCATCGGCACGGTCGCCGGGCCGCACCCGTACCCGATGATGGTGCGCGATTTCCAGTCGGTGATCGGCGAGGAATGCCTGCAGCAGATGCCTGAACTCGCCGGGCGCCAGCCGGATGCGGTAATCGCCTGCGTCGGCGGCGGGTCCAATGCGATGGGCATTTTTTACCCTTATATCCCGGTCGATGGCGTGCGCCTGATCGGCGTCGAGGCCGCTGGACACGGCCTTGCGAGCGGCAAACACGCTGCCTCTTTGACCGCCGGCCGGCCCGGGGTGCTGCATGGCAATCGGACCTATCTATTGCAGGATGAGCACGGCCAGATCACCGAGACCCATTCGATTTCCGCCGGCCTCGACTACCCGGGCGTGGGGCCGGAGCATGCCTGGCTGAAGGACACGGGCCGCGCCGAGTACGCCACCATTACCGACGACGAAGCGCTCAAGGCCTTTCACGATCTTTGCCACTACGAAGGCATCATCCCGGCGCTGGAATCCAGCCACGCGCTGGCGCATGCGGCGAAAATCGCGCCGGGCATGCCGAAAGCCAAGATCCTGCTGGTGAATTTGTCCGGCCGCGGCGACAAGGACATGCACACGGTCGCCGAAAAATCCGGTATCCAGTTCTGACGCGATTTCAGATGACCGCGCTGCTCTACAACGAGGATGCCCTGACGGGGATTGAACGCGTGGCCGATGCGTCGGTGGATCTGGTGATCGCCGATCCGCCCTATGGCCTGGGCAAGGACTACGGCAACGATTCCGACCGCCTCGGCGCAATTGAATACCTCGCCTGGAGCCGGCGCTGGATAGACGCGGTGGTGCCGAAAATGAAAACGAACGGCAGCCTGTACGTATTTCTCACCTGGCAGCACAGCCCGGAGGTGTTCAGCCATCTGAAGACGCGCCTTGCCATGGTGAACGAGATCATCTGGGACCGCCGGGTGCCGAGCATGGGCGGCAGCACGCGCAAATTCTCGTCGGTGCATGACAATATCGGTTTCTTCGTCAACTCGCGCGACTATTACTTCGACGTCGATGCGGTGCGGATCCCTTATGACGCCGTGACCAAAAAGGCGCGCACGCGCTCCATTTTCGTGGGCAAGAAATGGCTCGAAGTCGGCTACAACCCCAAGGATGTGTGGAGCGTATCGCGGCTGCACCGCCAGCACGGCGAGCGCGAGAACCATCCGACGCAAAAACCCCTGGAAATCGTCGAGCGCATGGTGCTGGCAAGCTGCCCCGTGGGAGGCATCGTGCTCGATCCCTTTATGGGCAGCGGGACTTCGGCGGTCGCTGCGGTCAGGCACGGCCGGCGTTTCGTCGGCTTCGAGCTCAACCCGGAGTATTCTAGGATCGCCGAAAAGCGTGTGGCCGAGGCGCGGAACGGCAGCAATGGCGGGAACCGCAAAGGACACGAAGGACACGAAGAGAAACTTTCGGTTCAAGATCTAGTTGATCAGGCGGGGCCAGTCTAGAATGCGCGTGTCGAATTGAATCCCGGCGCACAATCGACATCCTCCTTTGTGTCCTTTGCGTCCTTTGTGACAAATCTTTTTTCCGTTCGGTGAAATCTTAATGTCCCGCATCGAAGCCACGTTCGAGCAACTTGCAAAGAACCGCAGGAAGGCACTCATTCCCTTCGTCACTGCGGGCGATCCCGAACCCGCGATGACGGTGCCGCTGATGCATGCGCTGGTCGAAGCGGGCGCGGACGTGATCGAACTGGGCGTGCCGTTTTCCGACCCGATGGCCGACGGTCCGGTAATCCAGCGCGCGAGCGATCGTGCGCTGAAGCACGGGGTGGGCCTGGACCGCGTGCTCGCATTGGTGCGCGAGTTCCGCGAGCGCAATCAGACCACGCCGGTGGTGCTGATGGGGTATGCCAATCCGATCGAGGCGATGGGCGCAGATCGCTTCGTCGACGAGGCGCAGCAAGCCGGTGTCGACGGGGTGCTGGTAGTGGATTATCCCCCGGAGGAATGCGAGTCTTTCGCCGGTCTGGTGGGCAGCCACGGCATGGACCTGATTTTTCTGCTCGCGCCGACCTCCAGCGATGCGCGCATGGCCCAGGTGGCCAAGCTCGCGAGCGGCTACCTGTATTACGTTTCGCTCAAGGGCGTCACCGGGGCCGCGCACCTGGACTTGGCCGAGGTGGCGGAAAAAATTCCCCGGATCCGCCGCCAGACAAAGCTGCCGGTAGGCGTGGGGTTCGGCATCCGCGACGCCGCCACCGCGAGGGCGGTGGCGGAGTTTGCCGATGCGGTGGTTATCGGCAGCGCCATCATCCAGCAAATGGAAGCGGCTCCCGCGGGCGAGCAGGTGTTGCACGCGGGCAAGTTCATGCGGGGCATTCGAGCGGCGCTGGACGCGAAATGAGCTGGTTGCAGAAGCTACTGCCGCCTAAGATCAACCGCTCCGTCGGCCCGAGCAAGCGCGCCGTGCCGGAGGGGCTATGGATCAAATGCGAGTCCTGCGACGCGGTGCTGTACGCCACCGACCTGGAAAAAAACCTCAACGTCTGTCCCAAGTGCGGCTACCACAATCGCCTATCGGCGCGCGCGCGCATCGACATGCTTCTCGACCCCGAGGGCCGTTTCGAGATTGGCGCCGAGGTGTTGCCGGTCGACAGCCTCAAATTCAAGGACAGCAAGCGCTATCCGGACCGCCTCGAGGACGCGCAGCGGCAGACCGGCGAAACCGACGCATTGGTGGTGATGCAGGGCGCGATCAAGAACAATCCGCTGGTGGTGGCGGTATTCGAGTTCGAATTCATGGGCGGATCGATGGGCTCCGTGGTGGGCGAACGCTTCGTCCGCGGCGTGCACGTGTGCGTGGAACAGAACCTGCCCTTCATCTGCTTTACCGCCACCGGCGGGGCACGCATGCAGGAGGGTTTGTTGTCGCTGATGCAAATGGCAAAGACGACGGCGGTGCTGACCCAGCTCGCGGCGCGCAAACTCCCGTTCATTTCAGTGCTTACCGATCCCACCATGGGCGGGGTGTCGGCGAGCTTTGCCATGCTCGGGGACGTGATCATCGCCGAGCCTCGGGCGCTGATCGGTTTTGCCGGCCCGCGCGTGATCGAGCAGACCGTGCGTGAGAAACTGCCGGAAGGCTTCCAGCGCGCCGAGTTCCTGCTGGAGAAGGGCGCCATCGACATGATCGTCGACCGGCGCCAGATGCGCGACCGGCTGGCGCAGTTGATCACCCTGCTGCTGCGCATAGCCCCGGAGAACACCTGAGCACGCTATATACGGCATCCTAAGTACTGTCGCATGCGAGTAGCAGGCATTGCGCGCTACGCGCGCCAACCGTGATTTTGGTACGGATGAAAGGCGCATCCGTATCAAAATCACGGTTATGGATAAAAGCAATAACGGCTTGGGGTTGTTTTTATACAGGATCGTCGCTTGCGTACGGACGGCTTTTCGTCCGTGCGCAAGCGACGATCCGCGCGGACGGTTTCTCGTCCGCGCAACATCGCAATTCCAATTATGTCAACACTCGATTCGCATGTGACAAGAGATCTGGCCGGCTGGCTCGCCTACATCGAGCAGCAGCATCCGCAGACCATCGCGCTCGGGCTGGAGCGGGTCGAGCGCGTGCGCCACGCGATGGGCCTCGTGCCCGCCGTGCCGGTCATCACCGTCGCCGGCACCAATGGCAAAGGCTCGACCTGCGCCATGCTCGAAGCCATCCTGACGTCGGCGGGCTACCGCGTCGGCCTCTATACCTCGCCACATCTGTTGCGCTACAACGAGCGGGTGCGCATCGCGCAGCGCGAGGCCGATGATGCGGCGCTGGTTTCAGCGTTCGCGCGGGTCGAGGCGGCCAGAACGGAAAAGGCCGGGAGCACTCGCCTGACTTATTTCGAGTTCGGCACGCTCGCCGCAGTGGATCTGTTCCTGCGCAGCGCCGTCGATGTGCTGGTGCTGGAAGTCGGCATGGGCGGACGCCTGGACGCGGTGAACGCT
>JADGRR010000054.1 GCA_017880745.1 Burkholderiales bacterium | reverse complement strand
GAGCGTTGACCGTGGCGACGAATTCATTTGTCATCGTTTGCTCCACTATGAAAATGAGCGTAAAGCTGTCTACCCTGATCGCCCCTATTGAGCAAGCAAGGGATTACCGGTACTCTGAGCCGAATCGCGAAGTAGCGTGCCGGGACCAGGTTAGCGCATCGTAGTTCCGCTCAACTGGATTCGGAATCGAGGAACTGCCGAACGGGAGTGTGACAGAACGCTGCAGCGCCAGTCAAAATTGAATGGGGAAAATGATGGCTCGCACGAAGGGACTGTCGATGCTCGATCTGGCGATGTTCGTTCTCGAATCGGCCGAACGCATGGCAAACGTCGGACCGCTGGCGATCCTCAAGCCGCCCGTCGGATACAAGAGCAGCGGCCATTTTGCCGACTGGCTGATGGACCGGATGCAGAAAAAACCGGTCGGGGAACCGTTCGACTACGTGTATCGACCGCCGAGCTTGCGCCGCCTGCCGCGACTCGAAGCCACCGATGACGTCGACGTTCCGAGCCATTGCCAGCGCCTCACCTTGCCGGCGCCCGGCACCGACAAACAGCTGTTCGAATTGATCTGCCGGCTGCACGTCAATCGACTCGATCGCTCGCGTCCGCCGTGGGAGTTCTACATCATCGATGGATTGGAACGCGGCCGCATCGCGATCTACGCCAAGGTACATCACGGCATCATCGATGGCAAAACCTTCGTTGATGTGTGCACGCGCTGGTTCTCGACCGATCCCAACAGCCATAATATTCATGCCCTCTGGGAGGGCGTGCGTCGTCCGCGCCGCAGCATCATGACTGCCGACGAGCAACGCACGCTGATTCGAAGCGCAATCAACCTCGTCAGACAGGTAGTGGGCGGCGGTTTCACCGTGGCCTACTTCTACCGCATTCTGATCAAACAGGCCCTAAAGACTATTGGATTGGGCAAAGGCACCCCCCTGCCCTTCCTGAACACACCGACCGTTTTTCGCGCCGCACCGGCGGCGCGCCGCAGCTTTTCCTACTGCATCGTGCCGCTGCAAGCGATGAAAGAATTCGGCAGAGCCCATGGCGCGACCATCAACGACATCCTGCTGACTATCCTGGACATGGCGCTGAATCGTTACCTGAATGAGCAGAAGAAGAGCCGACATCAGCGCAAGCCCCTGGTGGCCGACATGCCCCTCGCGCTTGGGGGCGGCGCCGGCGGAAACCAGATTGCCATCCTGCAGTTTCCGCTCGGCGGCGCCAAGGCAAATCCCGCAGAACGTCTGCGTGAAATCAGCCGGCAGGCGCAAGAGGTGAAACACCAGGTCATGGAAGAATCCGCCGACGCGATGATTCTTTACACCGCAGCCATCCACGCCGTTCCAGCAGTGGCGGAATTGCTCGGCATCAGCAAGATGCCGATCCTGGCCAACATGGTCATCTCCAATGTTCCTCTTGGACTGCCAGGCCTAAATTATCTGGGCGGGGCGGAAGTGGAAATGATTCTGCCGCTTTCCGTGCTGGCGCCAGGACAGTCGCTCAACATCACTGCGGCGACCTACGACAAGGGCCTTCAAATCGCCTTCCTTGGCATTGCCAGGGAATTTCCCGAAATCCAGAAACTGGCGGACTACACGGTCGCGGCGTTTGCGGAACTGCGTGCGGCGTTTGCTGAATCGACGATTAAGCAAGTCGCCGTGAAGAAGACGGCGGCAACAAAACTTGCAGCAGCCAGGAAGTCTGCAGTCCGCAAGCCGCCGAAGGCGGCCACAGCCAAGCCGGCAAGGGCCACCAACACGCCTGCCGAAGCCGGCAAACGTCCGGCTGCGCGGTCGGGCGCGAGCCGGCGCGCAACGGTCAAACGTTCGGCGCGCAAGCGCATCGCGCGCAAGGCAACTGCCGCCTGAGCCGGGGATGCGCCGCGCCGCTGCCGGAGAGCGACGCAAACCCGATCGCTGCCATTGTGACCACGAGCGCTCAGTTACAATGATACCCAGCCCGACGCCCAACGCGCCGCCGCGATCGTACTACCAAGGATTCCAGGAGACGGTTCATGCCTTCGACTTCACGCGCACGCAGCGCAAGGCCGGCGCGCCCCACGCGCAAGGCGCCCGCGGCGCCAGCGGCCACCGCGTCGTCGGTCGCCTTGCCGGTGCTCAGAATCGCGCAGGAGCTGCGCCGCTGGACCGACACCGTGCTCGGTATCGCTGCCAGCGCGACCGACTTGTCACTGGACTTCGTGAAGGCGCGCGCACGCGAGCCACGGCAGCAGGCGGCGATCGAGAAGGCGGGTTCGATGTTACGCCAGGCGCGCGAGGCTGCCGGTATTACAACGCAGGAGCTGGGCCGTGCGATCGACCTCACTGACCCCGATCTGCTGGAGCAGGCCGAGGTTGGCAAGGCGGCGTTGCCGTTCGAGGTGATCCTGCGCCTGGCCGGCGTGCTGGGCCGGCACGACCCCGTGACCTTCGTGATGAAGCTGGCGCGCTCGTACAATCCGGGGCTTTGGAGGGCACTCGACGACCTTGGCATCGGCCGCCTGGCAGTGCAAGCCGGATGCGAGCGCGAGCTCGCCAACCTCTACCGTGCCAACGATGCCGCGCGCCGGCTGTCCGACGCGGACTTCACCGCGGTGCTCGGCTTCGTCAAGACTGGCTTCGACATGGCGGTGAGTTTTCACGGCGCGGCGCCCGACAAACGTGCGGCGCGGCGCGCAAAGCGCGGGACGCAGTGACCGCTCGTGGGCTGCTCGGCGAACGCGTGCCGCGCGCTTATCTGCAACATGGCTTCACGCGGCACTTGTAGCATTCGACCGGGAATGTGAGAATGCGTCTGAGTGCAGGCAAAACGAAAAAAACATGAAACCCCTGAGCGGACTCGACGGCGCATTTCTGAACCTCGAAACCCCAGCCACGCCGATGCACGTCGGCTCGCTGCACCTGTTCGAGCCGCCGCCGGGCTATCGCAGGGATTTTCGCGATTCCGTCAAAAGGATGATCGCCTCGCGTCTGAACGTGGCGCCGATCTTCCGCCGCCGCCTGGCGCAGCTGCCGCTTCATTTGGCCAATCCGGTCTGGATCGACGAAGGGGTCGATCTCGATTACCACATCCGGCGCATCGACCTGCCGCCGCCGGGAAGCTGGCACCAGCTGCAGGAATACGTGGGAAAGCTGCACGCGGAGGTGCTCGACCGAAGCCGACCGCTGTGGATGCTGTATTGCTTCGAAGGGCTGGCGAGCGGCGACAAGGCCTACTACATCAAGATTCATCACGCGCTACTCGACGGCCAAGCTGGTGCTGCGCTCGCCGGAGCGCTGGTCGATCTATCGCCCACGCCCGGCCGCGCCAAGCCGATACGACTGAAAACCAAGGGCACGGAGCGGCTGCCGGGTGTACTGACGCTCGCCGGCGCGGCGTTCCGCCACGACGCCGCGCAGTACGTTAAGCTGGTTCGCCACCTGCCGGACGTGGTGCGTGCCCTTGCCGGCCTGGTTTTCGGCGGAGGCGCCAAGCCCGTAGCCCAGCGGCGCTCGGCGAACTCTTCGTTGGGAAGCGAATTGTGGCGCAATATTTCTTTCGGACCGCACACGCTCATCAACGCCGCCATTACGGGCGAACGCGGCTTCGCTGCCGCGTCGATTCCGCTGGCCGAGGTGAAGGCGATCGCTGCGGCGCAGGAGGCGACCGTCAACGATGTCGCGCTGACGCTATGCAGCGGCGCGCTGCGGCGCTACCTGGCGCGGCACGGCGGGATTCCACGCAAGCCGCTGGTTGCCACCATGCCGATCTCTTTGCGTGATCCGGGAAACCGCGAATTCACCACCCAGGCGACCCTGAGCTTGGTGAGTCTCGCGACCCATATCGCCGACCCGCTGCGGCGCCTGCGGGCGATACGTGCGGCGGCGGGCGCAACCAAGTCGGTCGCGAGGAGCGTCAAGTCGGTCATCCCGCTCGACTTTCCAACCATAGGTTGGAACTGGGTCATCGGCGCACTGGCTTCGATATATGGCAAGACGCACCTTGCCGACGCCATCCCGCCCATCGCCAACGTGGTGATTTCCAATATCCCCGGTCCGACGGTGCCGCTTTATGTCGCCGGGACGCTGATGACAGGCTACTGGCCGCTTTCCATCGTCGAGCACGGCATCGGACTCAATATCACGCTGATGAGCTACAACGGCGCGATGGGGATAGGCTTTACCGTGGCGAGCTGCGTCGTTCCCCAGCCGCAGGAGCTGGTCGCCGACATCCTGGCGGCGCACCAGGAATTGCAGAGCCGTGCATTGCCGCCGTTGGCGGCGAAGGCGCGCAAGCGGGCCGCAGTCAGAGCGGTCAAGGCCGAGCATGCTCCCACCCTCCGGCCGGCGCGTGGCAGACGCAAAACAGCGCCCGTCTCCGCCGCCCCGGTCGCCGCTGCCGCGAAGGCGCGCAGGGCCGCCGTTCCGCCGCCAAAACGCAATTCCGGCCGCGCCAAGGCCAAGGCACGCCGAATCCATGTCTGATTCGTTAATGGTTTCCCGTCATCCGCACGTCGGTCCGCCACGCCTGCTCGATTCGCTGCTCGAGCCGCGCGCGCTGTTCGAGGCGGCCCTGCTGCCGGCTTCGCTGCCGCTGCTGCTGCAAGCTCCCCAAGGCGATGGCCACCCGGTGGTGCTGCTGCCCGGATTTCTCGCCGACGAAAAATCGCTGATCGCACTTAAGCTGTTCCTGCTGCGCAAGGGCTACGACGTTCGATCCTGGGGTTTGGGGCGCAACATCGGCTTCCAGAGCAAGTACATGAAGGCGTTGCCGCAGAAGATACGCCACCTGCATCACAAGACTGGACGCAAAGTCAGCCTGGTCGGATGGAGCCTCGGCGGAGTGTTTTCGCTGTTCGGCGCCCACGAGGCGACCGAGTGCGTGCGCTCGGTCATTACCCTGGGCAGCCCGGTCAGCATGGATCGCGCAGGCAGCCAGTCACCCTCGATGGTGAAGGCGCTCTACCGGCTGGTGGCGCACCCGCTTGGCTCGGCGGCCCACGCCATGCAGCCGCGGGTGAAGGACCTGCGCGAGCGCAAACCCTTGCCGATCCCGATCACCTGCCTGTATTCCCTCAGCGATGGCGTGGTGCCGCCGCAGGAGGCCACCATCGACGGCGACCCGGCGCTGCATGAGAACATCCGCGTTCCGGGCAGCCACGTCGGTCTCGGTTTCAATGGCCTGGTGCTGGCCATCGTCGCCGATCGCCTGGCGCAGCCCGAGGACGCCTGGCGGCCGTTCGAGCCCTCCGGCATTTTGCGCCGGGTGTATCGCATCATGATACGCGAAGCAAAGGCTGCCTAGGCGGCCCCAGACCTCGAGTCCCATCAGCGAAAGAGCCGGCATGCGTCAACTCAGCGACCAGGATGCGGTGTTCCTTTATTCGGAAACCGCGCATTCCAACTCGAACGTTACGCTGCTCCACATCTACGACCAGAGCACGGCGCCCGGCGGCAAGGTGCGTTTCAAGAGCATCCTGGCTCACGTCGAGAACCGCCTCGATCGCGTGCCCGTGCTGCGCGAGCGCGTGCGCAAAGTACCCTTCGGCCTCGGCCGGCCCTACTGGGTTGAGGACGAGAACTTCAGTCTCGAATACCACGTGCGCCATATTGCGCTGCCCAAGCCCGGCGACTGGCGCCAGTTCTGCATCCAGGCGTCTCGCATCCATGCGCGGCCGCTGGACCTCAACCGCCCGCTGTGGGAGATGTACGTCATCGAAGGCCTCGACAGCTTTCTCGACCTGCCCCGGGGGAGCTTTGCGCTGCTGCTGAAGATCCATCATGCGGCAATCGATCTCGAGCACGGCTGCGAAATCACCACCGTGCTCCACGACCTCAGCCCGCAGTCGCCCGCGCACGAGCCGCCCGAACCCTGGTTCCCCGCTGCGCCGCCCGGGGACGTCGCGCTGCTTGCGCGCGCGCTGACGCACTCGGTGCTGTTTCCCATGCAGCGGCTGCGGCGCATGGCGCGGGCCGTGGCGACCGTGGTGCCGGCCGTCGTCAGCCGCTTCGTGGAGGTGGTCAGGAAGCCGGAGCACGTTGTCGTCACCCGCTTCAATACCGTCGTGTCGCCGCACCGGGTGTTCGATACGCGGCGCTTTCCGCTGGCCGAATTCGAGGCCGTGCGCAGCCTGGTCCGCGGTGCGACGGTCAATGATGCAGTGCTCGGCGTCTGCGGTGGCGGCCTGCGCCGCTACCTCGAATTGCAGGGCGAACTGCCGGAATGCAGCCTCACTGCCAGCGCGACGCTCGGCGTGCGCGTGGATGGCAGCCACGAACTCGCCTGGGCGCGCGTCCGCCTCGGCACCGACATCACCGATCCGGTGGCGCGCTTGGCGATGATACGCGAACAGACAGCAGCGTCGGCGGAGATGACGAACACCGTGTGCGCCCGCGAGCTGACCGACGGGGCCCGCTTTGCGCCGGAAGCCACCATCGCCATGACCAGCAAGATGCTGGCCTACGCTTCGGTACGACTCGGGCGCTGGGCCCCGCTGGCCAACTGCACCATCGCCAACGTTCCGGGCCCGGCGGTGCCGCTGTATCTCAAGGGCGCACGCATGACCTACTTCTCGGCCATCATGCCGATCTCGGATGGGATGGGGCTGGTGTTTTCGGTCACCAGCTACGACGACAAGATCATCGTCTCCTTTACTTCCTGCTTCGAGCAACTGCCCGATCCCGAGGTGTTCGCCCAATGCGTGCGCGACAGCTTCCAGGAGTACTTGGCGCTGGCCGCCGGCCGGAAAAGGAGCTCGCATGCCGGCGCCGGGCGCGCCTCGGCACGCCGCCCGTCGAGACGCAAGAAGCTGGCGCCGCTCAGCGTCTGAGTCGCGATGTCGAGCCTGCGCTGCAACGGCCTGGACATCGAGTACGAATCGCTCGGCGATCCGGCCGCGCCGGCCATCCTGCTGATCATGGGGCTCGGGATGCAGCTCGTCGCCTGGCCGGACGAATTCTGCCGGCACCTGGTCGAGCGCGGATTCCGCGTCATCCGCTTCGACAATCGCGATGCCGGCCTGTCGGGGCGGGTCGCGGGCGGCAAGCGGCCGAATCTGGTGTGGGCCATGCTGGCGGCACGGCTGCGACTGCCGCTGCGTCCGCCGTATACCTTGAATGACATGGCAGACGATGCGATCGCGCTGCTCGATGGCCTGGACATTTCCCGGGCGCATGTCGTCGGCGCGTCGATGGGCGGCATGATCGCCCAGGTACTGGCGGCGCGCTTCCCCGAGCGCGTGCTGAGCCTCACGTCCATCATGTCGTCGAGCGGAAATCCCAGGCTCTCGTGGCCGAAGGGAAATGCGCTGAGGGCGCTGTTGAGCAAGCCCGAAGATCCGCGCAATCCGGAGATCGTCATCGAGCATCTGGTGCGCGTGTTCGGCGTCATCGGCAGCCCTGCTTTCCCCGCCGATTCCGCCGAGTTGAGGCAGCGCGTCAGCCGCGCGGTGCGCCGCGCCTATTATCCGGCCGGGGTGGAACGCCAATTGCTGGCTGTGATCGCCGCGGGCGACCGGCGCAAGCTGCTGCGGACGATCGTGGCGCCCACCCTGGTGATCCACGGCTCCGCCGATCCGCTGCTGCCGCTCGACGCCGGCCGGGACACGGCGCGCAACATTCCCGGTTCCGGGCTGATGATAGTCGACGGCATGGGCCACGATCTGCCCCCGGTCCTCTACCAGCGGCTGGCCGAGGCGATCGCCGCGCACTGCGCTGGCGCAGCCCGCTCCGCCGCCGGCGCGTGAATGGACGGCCCCGGGAAGCGCATGAATGATTTGCTGTGCGCCGCCTTTCTCTGCGCCTCTGCGTCTTCTAATGCTAAACAAGCACAATGACTGTCCGCAATCTCGAATTCCTGTTTCGTCCAAAGTCGGTCGCAGTTGTTGTTGAGCCCGACCAACCGAGCCGCTACGCCGAGGTGGTGCTGCGCAATCTGGCTGCCGGCGGATTTTCCGGGCCGGTCATTTCTGTTGCCGCGAAAAGGCGTTCGCTGTTCGGGATCGGCACCCATCTCCGCGTCGACGAACTCGAGGTGGCGCCCGATCTGGCGATCGTATGCGCAGCGCTGGGGGACGCCCCGCAAATCATCGCCCAGCTCGGCGCCCGTGGCACACATGCGGCAATCGTAGGCCCGTCGATCCGGGACAAGATGACTAACAGCGAGGTATTGGAGGTGCGCAAGGCCATCCTCGATGCAGCCCGGCCGCACCTGATACGCGTGCTCGGACCGGGAAGCGCCGGGGTCCTCGTCCCCGCGAGCGGTCTCAACGCCAGCGTGGCCCACGTCACTGCACCGCGCGGAAAGATCGCGCTGGTGGCGCAGTCGACCGCGATCGCCGCAGCAGTACTCGATCGCGCCTGCAGCAAGGGGATCGGCTTCTCGTCGGTGCTTCACCTGGGCGCCGGCATCGATGTCGATCTAGCGGACGTGCTCGACTGGCTTGCGGCAGATCCGGAAACCGAGGCGATCCTGGTGCAGTTCGACTCCGTTTCGGTCGGACGCAAGTTCATGTCGGCGGCGCGCGCCGCAGCGCGCAACAAACCGGTCGTCGCCATCCGCGGCGCGCGAGTCGAGACCAGACGCTCTGCCGATCGGCCGTTCAGCACCGACGACATCTACGAAGCGGCCCTGCGCCGCGCCGGATGGGTGCGCATCGACACCCTGGAGGACTTGTTCGACGCGGCCGAAGCCATGGCGCGGGTGCGCCCGAGGTTCGGCGAGCGCTTGGCCATTGTCGCCAACGGTCACGGCCTGGGACGCATTGCCGCCGACGCGCTGCTTCGCTCCGGCGGCCGGCTCGCCACACTGTCCAAGGAAACGGTCGAGCAACTGGACAGGCTGCTGCGGACGGGCTCGCCACCGAGTAATCCACTCGCATTGCCGGCAGACATCACGCCGGCAAACTGGGCCGCAGCGCTCACTGCGGTGCTCGCAGACCGCGAAACAGACACCGTACTGACAGTCTACTCGCCGTCTGCGTTCGCGCCGAGCGCCGACGTCGCCACGGCGATATGCAAGGCGGCCCAGGACACAAAGCGCAACGTGTTCACCTGCTGGGTCGGCGGCAACGCGATGCGCGAGGCGCAACAAATTGCGGCGGCGCATGGGGTGCTGAGCCACGACTCGCCGGAAAAGGCCATCGCAATTTTTCTGGGTATCGTGAATTACGTGCGCAATCGGGAACTGCTGGTGGAAATGCCGCCTTCGGTGGCGGAGGATTTCACCCCGGACCTCGCTGCCGCCCGCAGCGCGCTCGCCGAGGCGATCGATGCCGGACTGGATACCCTGCCGGCGCGCCTGGCACGCCGCCTGTTGCAGGCCTACGGTATCGGCGCTGCCGAGTATCCGCTGGCCGGCAGCATCGACGCGGCGATACGTAGCGCCGATAAAATCGGTTATCCGGTGGACCTCGCTCTGGTGCTTGCCAACACGGACGGGCATGAAGCGGCGGCGGCGGGGCTGCGCTCGCCGGCGGACATCCATATTGCCGTGCGCGGCCTGCGCAGCAGCACGCGTGCCCAGCGCCCGGGCCGCCGCGTCAGCGGCTACCGGCTGCGGCCGAGCGCCGCACGCAGCGGTATAGCCGCGCTGCGTCTCGGTGTCGCCGACGATCCGGTGTTCGGCCCGGTGATCTTCCTCCGCCCGGCCTCCGCCGCGGGAGGCCGGGGGGAAGGCTCGGTCGCCGCACTGCCGCCGCTCAACCTGGCGCTGGCCCAGGATCTGGTTACACGCAGCCGTTTTGCCGAAAAGGCACCTGGCAACGAGCGCGCAGCGCTGGAGTCAGCAGCGGCCACCGCGCTGGTGCGCTTGTCGCAACTGCTCACCGATATCGACGAGGTGATCGGCGTGGAACTCGATCCACTGCATGTCGAGATCTCCGGCGTGGTTGCGCAGGACTTCCGCATCCGCATCAAGAAGAGGGAACGCAAGTTCGGCTTTCGACGCTTTGCGATCCGCCCCTATCCGAAGGAACTGGAGCAGCACGTCAATTGGGATGGTCGCAAGCTATTGATCCGGCCGATTCGACCGGAGGATGAAACCACCCTCGGCGATCTGCTCAACTCGCTCGAGCCCGAGGATGCGCGCATGCGCTTCTTCGGCACGATGCGCAGCCTGCCACGTTCCCAGCTCGCTCGCTTTACCCAGATCGACTACGATCGCGAGATGGCGCTGGTGGCGATCGAACGCGGCAGCGACGGCGTGGAGCGTTCGCTCGGCGAGGTTCGCGCCGTGGTCGATTCCGAAAACATCGTCGCCGACTTCGCGGTCGTCGTGCGTTCTGAACTCAAAGGCAAGGGACTCGGGCGACTGCTGCTGCAGAGCATTATCGATTACTCGCGCAGCCGCGGCACACGTGAGCTGCGCGGCGAAACGCTGGCTGGAAACCTGCGCATGCTGCATCTGGCCCAAGACCTCCGCTTCAAGCTGAAGACGGGGGCGGACATGCGCACCGTTGATCTTCGTCTGCCGCTGCGCGAACACGAGGAAGCATAGCCGCCGCTGCGCCGCGGCACGACTCCGGCGCTCCGCCGCCCGTCTCGACCGCGACCCGGCGCCAACGCCGGTCAAGAGGCCTGCGAGCTCACTTCAAAATGAGGGGATGTATCCCCGCATACTCCCCTGAATCAGGGGCCAATCCGGTAATTCTGAAATGGCCCCTAAGTCGCTTGCGCGTTGTCGCGCAACAAACGGCGCAGCGTTTTGCCGATGTTGGTTTTCGGCAGCGGCTCGGTTCTGAACTCGATGATCTTCGGCACCTTGTAACCGGTCAGTTGCTTCTGGCAATGGGCGATCAGTACTTCCGCGGTGAGGGCGGGATCCCGCTTTACCACGACTGCCTTCACCACTTCGCCCGACCTCTCGTCCGGCGCGCCGATTACCGCGACCTCGAGCACCCCCGGGTGCGTCATGATCACGTCCTCGACCTCGTTGGGATAGACATTGAATCCGGACACCAGGACCATGTCCTTCTTGCGGTCGGTGATCTTGAAGTAGCCCTTTTCGTTCATGAAGCCCATGTCGCCGGTGCGGAACCAGCCGTCCGGCGTGAAGGCCTTGGCTGTTTCGTCGGGCCGGTTCCAGTAACCCTTGGTGACCTGCGGTCCGCGGATGCAGATCTCGGCGACTTCACCCAGCGGCACTTCCTTGCCTTCCTGGTCGAGAAGTGCCACCTCCGTCGACGGGATCGGCAGGCCTATGGTCCCGGTCCAGTCCTTGATGTTGAGCGCGTTGGAGATGGCGACCGGCGCGGTCTCGGTGAGGCCGTAGCCTTCGATGATCGGCACCCCGGTCACCTGCTTCCACCTCTCGGCTACCGTGCGCTGCACCGCCATGCCGCCGGCGGATGTCAGCTTCAGCGTATGCGCGGCGACCTCGGAGAAACCCGGCGTGTTGAGCAGGGCGTAGTACAGCGTGTTCACGCCGATCATTCCGGTAAAGCGGA
>JADGRR010000053.1 GCA_017880745.1 Burkholderiales bacterium | reverse complement strand
CGTACAGCGTGATGCGCTGGCCCCTGGCGTCCTGATACATGAACTGTGCCACCGGTCCCGTGCCCCCGGGCAATAGCCGCCCGCCCACCAGTTCGAAGCCCTGCTGCGTCAGCAGCGGCACCTTCAGATCGTGCCCCAGGCGCTTGGACAGCCATTTCACCAGGTGATCCTGTTGATCGGCGCCGACCTCGACCGGGTGCCGCACCTCGGGCGCATACACGGCGTACGCAACTGCGGCCCGCCGCGGCAGTGCCGCGGCCTCGACAAACCGATCGGTTCGATAGGACTGCGATACCCAGCCCAGCGCGAAGCTCAGGCCCATCGCCCCCGCGGCGAGGGCAAGTGGTGGCCAGCGCCGCCGCGGCACGCGCGCGGCGAGCAGCCATTGCGGTATCGGCTCGTTCAGTACCGGGTTGTAAAGCGCGCGCAGCGCCTCGTTCTGCTCGCGCCAGACACGCACGCTCTCGGTCGCCGCCGGGTCGTGGGCGAGATGAGCTTGCACCTTTACGCGGCGCGAGTCATCCAGCTGCCCATCGGTATAAGCGTGCAGGTCGGTTTCGGTGAGATTGCTCATTTCACTACTTTAAGACTTGTTACCGTGGCAGTGCCCGACATCACGGCACGCAGGCGCTCGCGCCCGCGTGACAGGCGCGACATCACCGTGCCGACCGGCACGCTCAGCGCCTGGCTCGCCTCGGCATAGCTAAGCTGCTCCAGTCCCACCAGCAGCAGCACTTCGCGCTGCTCCGCGGGCAGGCGTCTGAGCGCCGCATCGAGGTCGCGCAGTTCGAGCGGGTCGGATTGCGGCGCACTCTCCAGCGCGGCCTCGGCGGTTTCATCCAGCGATAGTTCGCGCCGCGCTTTCAGTTGGTTGATGAAAACGTTGTGCATGATCGAGAACATCCAGGCGCGCAAATCGCTGTCGGGGCGCCATAGATGAAATTTGGTCAGCGCCCGCTCGAGCGTATCCTGCACCAGGTCGTCGGCCCGATGACTGTCCCCCGCCAGAGCGCGTGCATAACGCCGCAGACGGGGGATGTGCGCTGCGATCTCTGCGCGTTCCATTACCGCATCATAGCAATGCCGAGCTTATTGCGCGACGATGTGCCAGACCTTGTTGACGCCGTCGCCGGTCTTGTCGCCAGGTTTCTGATCCTTGGTCCAGAGGTAAACCGGCTTGCCTCTGTAAGCCCATTGCTTCGAGCCGTCGTCGCGGGTGACGACAGACCAGTCGCCCGATGCGCGGTCCGTGTCGGCTGCCCTGAGCGGCGGCCAGTTCACGGCGCACGGCCCATTGCAAGTGCTCTTGCCGCTGCCGGCTGCATCCTTGTCGAACGTGTACAGCGTCATGCCTGCCGAATTGACCAGCTTTCCGCCGTCGAACCGTGCCGCCATCGGCGCGCCGCCCATGCTCGCGCAGGCGCCGAGTGCTGCCATAAGTAATACTGCTGCAAGTGCCTTGATCATGCTGTTCTCCTGTTGGATTTGGGGTGTTACGCTGGATTAAACAGCCGTGCGGCGGGGTTTATTCCAGCGCCGGCGACATTCGGCCGGACCGGGTGCGATAGCGCCGCGATGATGCTCATCGATAGGCGCTATCCATCGATAAACGCAATCTTTCCTGCGCCAAGCGAGACATACACGATCGGCGTCCACAAATGACAAAAAGGGCTTGCGCCCGATTTGGCAGAAAGTATGGCGCTTAACGCAGACCGGCGATGTAATCCGCGGCCGCCTGGATCTCGCGGTCAGAGAGTCTGCCCGCCACGCCGCGCATGCTGCCATTGGGATCGTTGGCGCGCTCGCCGGAACGGAATGCTTTCAACTGCACTTCGATATACTCGGCGTGCTGACCGGACAGGCGCGGATACTGCGCCGGCATACCGGCGGCGTTGGGCCCGTGGCAGGAAGCGCAGGCTGCGACACCCTTGCTCGCGATGCCGCCGCGGTAAATCTTCTGTCCCAGCGCAACCAGATCTTTGCTCTTCGCCGCGCCCGGTTTGGCCGCCTGGACAGCGAAATAGGCGGCGAGATTGCGCATATCCTCGGGCGACAGGCTGGCCACCATGCCAGCCATCACCGGGTTCTCGCGTTGCGCTTTCTTGCCTGCCGCCGGTTTGAAGTTTGTGAGTTGTTTGTACAGGTACTCAGGAAACTGACCGGCCAGCTTGGGGTTGACCGCGATCTGGCTGTTGCCATCACTGGCGTGACAGGCGGCGCAGACCTGATTGACCATGGCTTGCGCCTTGGCGGCATCCCCTTTGAACGGAGGCTCGGCGGCGACCGCTGCTACCGCAGCCAACGTAGCAGCGAGCGCCAGGATGCGTTTCATGCTTGTGCTCCTCGAAGCAGGGTGTATTTGAAAAGCTGATATTCTATCCGACTTTCGAGCACTTGAGCCTGTACTGCCATGTCGTTGTTCCGCGGCGCCACGTTCTACATCACCGCACACCACCTCAGCGATCTGCCGCCGCCCTTGGGAGCCGAGATTGCCTTTGCCGGACGCTCCAACGCCGGCAAATCCAGCGCGATCAACACGCTCGTCGACCATAACCGCCTGGCTTTCGTGAGCAAGACGCCCGGGCGCACCCAGCAGATCAATTTTTTCAGCCTCCCGGGCGGCGCTTTCCTGGTCGATCTGCCGGGTTACGGCTACGCCAAGGTGCAGCGCGAGCTGCGCGCGCATTGGGAGCAACTGCTGTCGACTTATTTGCAGACGCGTGCTTCGCTGTTCGGCATGGTGCTGATCATGGATGCGCGCCATCCTCTCACGCCGCTCGACTGCCAGATGCTGAACTGGTTCGCGTCCACGGGCAAGCCGGTGCACGTGTTATTGTCGAAGTCGGACAAGCTGTCGCGGCAGGAGGCGCAAAAGACGCTGCGCGAGGCGCGGGCCGAGCTGCGCAACTACGCGAACAATTACACGGCGCAGCTTTTTTCCAGTTCCAAGAAACAAGGCATGGAAGAGGCTGAGGAGATAATCGGGGGTTGGTTGGGCATCAAGAGCGAGAGCGCCAAAAAAAAAGCCCCCGGCCAAAGGGGATGAAACCGGGGGCGAGAACGCCTTAAATAGGATTAAGGCACCCGCTCAGGGAGGAGAAGCGGGAGATGACCGTAGCCATCTGTCAGTAAGATTGAGAATCATTGAAAAAGTTTCCGGAACTCCTGACAGGAATTGACTTTTTTTCTAACATATTGATTAATTGCGAAGATTAGGGGCAACATGAATATCTACGGTAATTTTCCCGCGGTGCGTATGCGCCGCATGCGACGCGACGACTTCACACGCCGTTTGATGCGAGAGCATGTGCTCACTACCAACGACTTGATCTATCCCGTATTTGTGATGGAGGGCTCCAAGAAGACCCAGCCGGTGCCCTCGATGCCAGGGGTAGAGCGTATGACCTTGGACAAGCTTCTGCCTGTGGCCGAGCGCTGCCTGAAACTCAAGGTCCCGGTGATGGCCCTGTTCCCTGTGATCGACGCCAAGCTCAAAACCTTGGACGGCAAGGAGGCAACGAATCCGAAAGGCCTGGTCCCGCGCGTAGTGGCCCAATTGAAGAAGGAATTTCCCCAGCTCGGGGTAATGTGCGACGTCGCGCTCGACCCCTATACCAGCCATGGCCAGGACGGCGTAATCGATGCGAGCGGCTACATCGTCAATGACACCACACTTGGCATTCTGGAAAAGCAAGCGCTTACCCAAGCCGCAGCGGGGGTGGATATCGTTGCCCCCTCGGACATGATGGACGGGCGCATTGGCCGCATCCGCGCCGCCTTGGACAAGGGACGCTTCATCCACACGCGCATCATGGCTTACTCGGCCAAGTACGCGTCCGGCTATTATGGTCCGTTTCGCGACGCGGTCGGCTCGGCAGCCAACCTGGGCAAAGGCAATAAACTCACCTACCAGATGGACCCTGCAAATTCCGATGAGGCGCTATGGGAAGTGGGACTGGACCTGCAGGAAGGCGCCGACATGGTGATGGTGAAACCGGGAATGCCCTATCTGGACATCGTGCGACGGGTGAAGGACGAGTTCAAGGCGCCGACTTTCGTCTATCAGGTGAGCGGCGAGTACGCCATGCTCAAGGCGGCCGGAATGAACGGCTGGATCAACGAGAAAATCTGCGCCATGGAAGCACTGCTCGCCTTCAAGCGCGCCGGCGCCGACGGCATTCTGACTTATTACGCGCTCGATGCCGCGCAGTGGATCAAAGAGGGTTGAAAGCGTCTGACCGCGAAGGATTCAAGGAACGCTCGGAGGTCTCGGTCGCGATTGAGGAAAAAGTCCACCACCTCTGCGGGTGGTCCCGACCTTCGGTCTCCCACCACCTCTGCGGGTGGTCCCGACCTTCGGTCTCCCACCTTGGGGAACACGAAGGAAGTCGAAATCCACGGCTACCGTTGTGATCGCCGTGGTATTCGTTGTCGCAGTTCTGTGCCGGTGTTAGCCGAAAATCAGCGCGACGCCATGCGCCTCCGCCGCGCCGACGGCGACCGACCCGTCCGGCATACGCGTCGGATGCAGGCCACCTGCGCGCAGGATTCTCTCTGCAGTATCGCGGTTGGTGACGCGGATGAATAGCGCCGCCATACAGGGCTGGTGGCGCGCGCTGATCCAGACTCCGGGCAGTCTTTTCGCCAGTGCGCGCTCGCCGACGATGGCAATGGGTGTGTCGCCGGTGTTCACCAGCAAACCTTCGGCTATGGTCTTCGCCTTGACATCGAACAAGCGCTCGTAGGCCGCTGCGGTCGCCGCTACCTCACTGCTGACGATGGCCAGCGCAGCCAGACCGGTTGCCGTATTCGCATGCACCTGATACTCGGGCCGCCAAACCACATCGCGGGTGAAATGCTGACACACGAACACCTGCCCTCCCGGGGTCTGCTCCAGACCCAGCTGGGTGATGCGAAACGATGCGTCCGTCGTGCCCTCCTGCAATTGCACCGGGCGGGAAAAATCAACCGGCTCGGAAGGAGCCAGCGCCGCCGCAGCGAGTTCGCCGTAGGCGCCGCGCGCATTGTCGGTCTTGAGCGCGACTGCCGCCAGGCCGTCACCGATACGTGCAAAGTCATAGTAGTACTCTCGGCCCGGCAGGCGTTGCGGCACCATCAGCAACTCGAAATAATCCTGGCCGAACATGACACAGTGATTCTGCGACCCAAGCGTATGATGGCCGCGGGGAGTGAGGGTGAACCCCATGCGCCGGAACGTGTCCTGAGCCGAATCCAGGTCGCGCGCGGTGATGACGACGTGGTCTATGCCCTTGATGTGCTTTCTCACTGTTGTTCTCTTATTTTGCGGAGGCGCCATTATAATTGCGTTGCAGGCCGTTGCAGAGAGCCGCCGATGCCTTTGGTGGCGCTCCAGTCAGGGTTGACCCAATAAGTAAGCACTTCCTGTCGCAAAAAGGAGCGCCAAATGGCGATTGTCGATAAAATCAAGTCGTTCCAAGGGGAAATGGCCGAATGGCGCCACGACATCCATGCCCATCCGGAGACCGCCTTCGAGGAGCAGCGCCCCTCCGCGCTGGTGGCGAAAAGACTCGAGTCCTTCGGCCTGCGCGTGCATCAGGGCCTGGGCCGTACCGGCGTAGTGGGCACGCTCGTTGCCGGCTCGGGCAAGCGCGCCGTCGGCTTGCGCGCGGACATGGATGCGCTGCACATCCACGAGAAAAACGCATTCAATCACCGCTCGCAGCACGAAGGGAAAATGCACGCCTGCGGACATGACGGCCATACCGCCATGCTGCTGGGCGCGGCGAAATATCTGGCCGAGACCAAGAGCTTCGACGGCACGGTGCATTTCATCTTCCAGCCCGCGGAGGAGAACGAGGGCGGCGGACGCGAAATGGTGCAGCAGGGCCTGTTCGACAAATTTCCATGCGATTCGGTCTATGGCATGCACAACTGGCCAGGCATGCCGGTCGGGCAATTCGGAGTGCGGCCCGGACCGATGATGGCCTCGTTCGACATCTTCGAGATCGAGCTGACGGGGCGCGGGTCCCACGCCGCCTTGCCGCATACAGGCATCGACCCGGTGGTCGCCGCATCGGCGCTGGTGCAGGCGCTGCAGACCATCACCAGCCGCAACATCGATCCGATCGAGTCGGCGGTCGTCACGGTCACACAGGTTCACGCGGGTGACACCTGGAACGTGATTCCCGATGCGGCCGTCCTGCGCGGCACCACCCGCGCCTTCAGGCCCGACGTGCAGGATCTCGTCGAGCGCCGCATGCGCGAGGTTTGCGCCGGCATCGCCGCGACCTATGGAGTCAAGGTCAACATACGCTACGAACGCCGCTATCCGCCCACCGTCAATGCCGCGCGCGAAACCGAAATCTGCGCGTCGGTGCTGGAGCGCATGGTCGGGCCGCAGAATGTGGTCCGGGTGCCGCCGGTAATGGGTTCGGAAGACTTCGCCTTCATGTTGCAAGCCAAGGCAGGGTGCTATGTCTTTGTCGGCAACGGGCCGGGCGAAGGCGGTTGCATGCTGCATAACCCGCACTACGATTTTAACGACGAGGTATTGCCGATAGGCGCGAGCTACTGGGCGAATCTGGTAGAACACATACTGCCGAAGCAGGCGTAAGCGGCGTTGATACCGCGCGTGCCGGGGACGGGCGCAGCGGCAGAGCGCACCGCGCTGCAACGGCATGTACCGACTTACGCTGCACCGACCGAGGCCGACCTCGAAACGCAATTTATCTCCTGAAAGGATCCAGCATGCTTTATATCGACCACGGAAAAGGCGGTCCCGCCGAAGTGATGAAACCGGCCGAAGGATCAATGCCGCAACCGCAAGCGGGCGAAGTCGTCATCGAAGTGAATTACGCCGGCGTCAACCGCCCGGACGTGTTGCAGCGCTCCGGCAGTTATCCGCCGCCGCCCGGGGCCTCACCCATGCTCGGCCTGGAAGTCGCCGGCCGCATCTGCGCCGTCGCACCTGAGGTGACGCAATGGAAAATAGGCGACCTCGTATGCGCGCTTACACCGGGCGGCGGTTACGCGGAGTACTGCGCGGTGCCGGCGCCGCATTGCCTGCCCATCCCCAAGGGCCTGTCCCTGAAGGAGGCGGCCGCATTGCCGGAGAATTTCTACACCGTCTGGACCAATGTCTTTGACCGAGGCCGGCTGAAATCCGGGGAGACGTTTCTCGTGCACGGCGGCTCCAGCGGCATCGGCCTCACTGCCATTCAACTGGCCAAGGCTTTCGGCGCGACGGTCTACACCACCGTGGGCAGCAAAGAGAAAGCAGAGTCCTGCAGGAAGATTGGGGCGGATGCCGCCATCAATTACCGCGAGCAGGAATTCGTCGCTGAAATTTCGCAACTCACGAACAAGAAAGGGGTGGACCTGATCCTCGACATGGTGGGCGGCCCTTACATCGAGAAAAACCTCAAATCGCTGGCGCTGGAAGGGCGGCTGGTGCAGATCGCCTTCCTGCAGGAGAGCAAGGTCGCGCTCGATTTCCTGCCGATCATGATCAAGCGTCTCACCTTCACCGGCTCGACCTTGCGCCCGCGCACGGTGGCGCAGAAGGCCGCGATCGCGCAGGATTTGCTGAAATACGTCTGGCCGCTGCTCGAATCGGGCAAGGTAAAGCCGGTGATCCACGCAACGTTTCCGCTCAAGGACGCGAAGCTCGCGCACCAACTGATGGAGTCGAGCAAGCATATCGGCAAGATCATGCTGGAAGTGCGCAAAGGTTGAGTACCGCTAGAGCCGTTACCCGAAACTCATTCTCCTGCACGAATGGATTGTATCCGTGCAGGAAAACGGCTTAATTCAATCCCGCGCTCAGCCCCCGCCGCTCGTTTCGAGCGGTGGCCCAATACCGGCATCGTTTGAATCCTCGATTGCGTACGGATGATGAAACCATCCGTACGCAATCGAGGATTTTGGGGAAAAACCTTAAGTGGACCCGCAACCTCAGCGCGCGTCCTCCAGCGCCATATCCGCCCCTTTTTCCGCGATCATGACGACTGCGGCATTGGTGTTGCCCGACACCACCGCGGGCATCACCGAAGCGTCGATCACGCGCAGCGCGGCGAGGCCGCGTACGCGCAGGCGCTCATCGACCACCGCACCCGCATCACCGCCCATCTTGCAGGTGCAACTCGGATGGTAGATAGTCAAACCCTTGTCGCGGGTATATTCCAGCAATGCCGCGTCGCTCGCCGTCCGCGGACCCGGCTCGTACTCGGCCGCGACATACGGCACCATCGCCGGTTGTGCCATGATGTTGCGCAGGAGCTTCATCCCCGCGACCATGGTCGCGCGGTCGCCCTCCGTGGAAAGGTAGTTCGGCTGGATCGCCGGCGCGGCCAGGGGGTCGCCGGACTTGATCATCACGCTGCCGCGGGACTCGGGCCGAAGCGCGCAGATCGAGGCGGTGAAGCCGGAGAACCGGTGCAGGCCCGTGCCCATTTTGCCGGTGCTGAAGGTGATGAAGTGCGATTCCACATCGGGTGTTTTCAGTTCGGAACGGGTGCGAAAGAACCCGCCGGCATAACCGGCGCTGACCGTGAGCGGCCCTTTGCGCAACATTGCGTAACGCAGCCCCGCTTTCAACTGGCGCCACCAGCTCATCAAATCGTCGTTGATGGTAATGGGGCGGGTGCATTGGTACACCAGACGCGCCTGCAGGTGGTCCTGAAGATTGGCACCGACGCCGGGCAATGCGTGCACCACGGCGATTTGGTGTTGCGCCAATAACTGCGCCGGGCCCACGCCCGAGAGCTGCAGCAATTGCGGCGTCTGAATGGCGCCGGCGCACAGTATCACTTCACGCGCCGCCCGCGCTTGCTGCTGCTGCCCGCCGGCGACAAACTCCACGCCGACGGCGCGCTTGCCTTCGAACATCACCTGCGTCGCCCGCGCTTCAGTGATCACGCGCAGATTGGCGCGTTTTTCCGCGGGGCGCAGATAGCCGACTGCGGTGCTGCAGCGCCGGCCGTTGCGCGCGTTCACATGGAAATAGCCGGCGCCCTCCTGGTGCCCGGCGTTGAAATCATCGTTGCGCGGGTGCCCGGCCTGCACGGCCGCGCCGATGAAGGCGTCGCACAACTCGTGCGGCTCGGGCAGGCTCCCGACGGCGAGCGGCCCGCCCACGCCGTGGAAAGCGCCGGCTCCGTGTTGGAAGTCTTCCGATTTCTTGAAATAGGGCAGCACCTCGGCATAAGCCCAGCCGCGGTTTCCCAGGTTCGCCCAGTGGTCGAAATCCTCGCGCTGGCCGCGCACGTGGACCAGGCCATTGATCGAGCTCGAACCGCCCAGCCCCTTGCCGCGCGGCTGGATGATGCGCCGGTTGTTGAGCTCGGGTTCGGGCTCGCTCTCGAACATCCAGTTGTAGCGCGGATCGGTGAACAGCTTGCCGTAGCCAAGCGGAATATGGATCCAGGGATTGGAGTCGCGCAGTCCCGCCTCGAGCAGCAGCACGCGCATGCGGCCGGAAGCGCTCAGCCGGTTGGCCAGCACGCAGCCCGCCGAGCCGGCGCCGACGATCACGTAGTCCCAAGCCGCGGCACTCATGATGGCTCAGGCCTTGACGGCCCCGGCCACGCCGGCCCTGCGGGCGCGCACCTCGAGGACCTTGCCCAGGATCCCGCTCGGCATGTAAATGATGAACAGCACCAGCATCAGGCCGTAAATGGTGGAATCCAGGCCGTGGACCTCGTGACCCAAGGCGACGCGCAGACCCTCGGCCAAGAGCAACGTGAACACCGCGCCCACGGTGGGGCCGAGCTGGGTGTACATGCCGCCCGCGATCACCGCGAATACGATCTGCAGCGATAAGGCGACGCCCGACACCGTATCGGGATTGATGTAGAGCTGGTACTGGCCGTAGAGCGCCCCGCCGAGCGCGGTAAGCGCGGCCGAGACCATGGTGATGACGAGTTTGGTGCGGGTCACCTTGATGCCCACCGATTCGCTTGCATCCTCCTCCTGGCTGATCGCTTCCATGGCGTAGCGCATCATGCTGCGATCGATCCGGCGCCAGACGTAGAGCCCGAACAGCCAGAACGCGAGCGCAATGTAGAAGAAAACTTCCTTGTGCGCAAACTGGATCGCAACGAGCGAGAACGACCTGCCGCCGGCGAGCGCGATATCGGGCGTGACACCGAGCGAGCCGCCAGTCACATCGCGCAGCGCCACAATGATCAGCCGCACCACCTCGGTGAGGGCTAGAGTCACCAAGGCGAAGTAGTGGCCGGTGATGCGAAAGCGAAAGCACGGATAGCCGATCAGGACCGCCACGATGAGCGAGAGCAGTATGGCGAGCGGAATGCCGAGCCAGGGCGTGACGCCATAGTGATTCCACAGCATGGTCGTGACATAGGCGCCTATGCCCAGAAACGCGCCGTGGCCGAAAGACACCAGGCCGAAGCGCCCCATGATGGACCAACTGGTGTAAATGAACGACCACAGCATGATGGTGATCGCCAGGTGCAGATAGTAGTTGCCGATGCCCGCCACCGGCAGCAGCGCGAAAACGGCGACAGCAATCCAGGCAGGCCGGTTCATCTCAACGCTTTTTGCCCAGCAGCCCTTGCGGACGGATGAACATCATGACGATGAAAAACACGAAGGCCATGACGTAGCCCCACTCGATGTGAAAGAAGAAACCGCCGATCGAAATCAGTTGCGCGAAAATGAAGGCGGCGATGAAACCGCCGAGCATGTTGCCGAGCCCGCCGAGCACGCAGACCAGGAACGTGATGGGGCCGAAGGTAAGCCCGATGGCGGGATGCACGTCGTACTGCAACACCAGCAGGCAGGCCGCCAGGCCGGCGAGCCCGCCGCCGATGGCCGAGGTGATCAGGTAGATGCGGCTGGGGTTCACGCCCATCAGCGGCATGATGGCGCGGTCCTGGCTGATGGCGCGAATAGCGATGCCGAGGTAGGTTTTTTTCAGGAACAGCGCCAGGCCGAGCATGGCGACCAGGGCGGTGCCCGCCGCATAAATGCGCGACTGCGGCAGCATGATTTCGCCCAGCGTCACGCTGGGCAGAGCCAACCCCAGGTTCCGGAACTGCACGCCGAAAGCGAGCGTGGCCGCCGCCTGCAGGAAGAACAGCACCCCGCCGGTCACCAGCAGCTGGTTGATCGGCTCGCTCGCGAGGACCGGACGGATGACGAACTGATGCAGCGCCGCGCCGGCGAGCGCCACCGTGGCGATGCCGACGCCGAAGGCGATGAGCAGCGGCACATGATGCACGGTGTAGAGAAAATACACGGCGTACATGCCGATCATCATCAACTCGGCGTAGCAGATCCAGACCACGTCGATGACGCCGAACACCAGGTTGAGTCCGAGCGCGAGCAGCGCCAGCACGCCGCCGAACAAGAGACCGTTCAGCACCGTTTCCAGCAGAAAGACGTCGAAGATTTCCATGACAGCTTTAACCACGAAGCGCGCGAAGGCAACG
>JADGRR010000478.1 GCA_017880745.1 Burkholderiales bacterium | reverse complement strand
GCCTGCGATAGCCGTCGGCGGTCAGCTTGTCCTCGTTCTCCAGGATTTTTTCCGTCGGCGTCGGCGGCACATAGAGCCGGTAATCTTCCAGCCCGATCGGCGCCGCCAGCAACAGATGCGCGACCCGGTCCGGGTAGGCGCGCGCGATCCGCACGCCCAGCATGCCACCCAGCGAATGCGCGACGATATCGGCTTTGGCGATTCCCAGATGATCGAGCAGCGCGATGGTGTTGCGCGCCAGCGTGTCGAAGTGCAACTCGCCGGAAGGTTTTGAGGATTTGCCGAAGCCGACCTGGTCCGGCACCACCACGCGGTAGCCGGCGTCGCTCAGGGTCCTGATGACCGGCGCCCAATAGCTCGCCGGAAAATTGCGGCCGTGCAGCAGCACCGCGGTGCGGCCGTTGGGCTGCGCGGGCGCGACGTCCATATAGGCCATCCGCAGCTGTTCGCCGTCATTGATGATCGGCAGCATGCTGACGGGGTAGGGATAGGCAAAGCCTTCCAGCCCGATGCCGTAGGGCTCGCGCGGCGCAGGCTCGGCGGCGGAGGCCGCGACGCAGGGCAGAACGAGCAGCGCGGCGGACAACGCCGGAACGAACAGGCGGTTCATTGGAAACTCCTTTGGTAGGTCTTCGCCATGCCCAGCCTTGTGCGGGCATCCACGTCCTTCCCTGCGGCAGATAAAGACGTGGATGGCCGGATCATCTACGGGAAGACGCGCCTCGCGCTTTTGCCCGGCGATGACGGTGTGTCAAGAGCGCAGCATCATTCGCCGTCCCCGAACAGCGCGGCAAACCGCTTTTCGCCGGTGCGGCTGAAATTGACGACGCGGCTGCCCGGCGCGGCATCGCGCGCGGCCCATTTCAGTTCGGTGAACCGTGTCATGATCGCAGCCCCCAGCGTACCCGCCAGATGATGGCGCCGCTCGCTCCAGTCGAGGCAGGCCTTGCACACCGGGCGGCGCGGATGGGCCAGGCTTTGCGCCGATATCTGCAGGCTGTTCGACAGAAAGCGTTCGCCCTCGGCGGTCAGCTCGATTTGCTGCTTGGTCTGCCGGACCAGGCGCTGTTTTTTCAGGCTGTCGAGCATCTGCACGCCGAGATCGCCGGCGAGATGGTCGTAGCAGATCCGGGCGCGGCGCAGCGCCGGATCCTTCGGCCCGGTGCGCACGCGCATGTGACCGGCGCGCGCGGCGAGGCCCGCGAGGCCCTCGAGCACGCCGGCGACGTCGGGATCGCTGAGCCGGTAATAGCGGTGGCGGCCCTGTTTTTCCGCCTCGATCAGGCGGCCGCCCTCGAGCTTGGCAAGATGCGAACTCGCGGTCTGCGGGGTGACGCCGGCCTGGTGCGCGAGCTCGCTCGCGGTCAGCGCGCGGCCGGTCATCAGCGCCGTCAGCATGTTGGCGCGGGCGGGGTCGCCGACCAATGAGGCGACCATGGCGATGTCGGGACCTGCTTTCATAGTTCGATGCTAGCCGAAGCATCGATGTCGATCAAGCCGGTATTCTGGGGTCTGCCGCAGCTTCTCAATTCGTCATTGCGAGGAGCGCAAGCGACGAAGCAATCCATCTTTGTTCGATGGATTGCTTCGCTTGCGCTCGCAATGCCGGCTGTGCCGTCACCAAAACCCCCGGAGGTTCCCTTGGCCGTCACCGTCTTCATCCGCTACCAGATCGATCCGTTCAAGCGGGCGATGTTCGAGCAATATGCCAGGCGCTGGCTTGGCATCATTCCCCGCTGCGGCGGCGATCTGGTCGGTTACTGGATGCCGCATGAAGGCACCAACAACATTGCCTCGGCGCTGATTTCGTTCGAAAATCTCGCGGCCTATGAGAGCTATCGCGCGTACGTTCGCGGCAAAGTCAGCGGCATGCTCGAGGCCGACGAGAAGGTTGCGCCCGAGGCGCGAATGCGGGCTGGAGATCAGGCCCGCAAGTATTATCTACTGGCCGAGGCGTGCAGTCGCGAGCCCCTGACCTTGCCTGCCCTATACGCTGTAGGTGGTGTTATCGCTTCCGGGAAGAGCACGGTCGCCGAGGCGCTGGGCGTGCGCGTGCAGGCGCCGGTGGTGGAGGCCGATCGGGTACGCAAATTCCTATGCGGCGTGAGCCCGACGACACCGCTCGCCGACGCCGCGTTCAGCGGTCACTACGACGCCGACACCACCGCCCGCACGTATGCCGAGTTGCTGCGACGTGCCGACACCGTGCTTGCCTCCAAACGTTCCGTCGTGCTGGACGCATCGTTTCGCGATCACGCTCAGCGCGCGGCTGCGCTGGAGTTGGCAGAGCGGCATGGTGTTCCGTTCACGTTCATCGAATGCGCCGCACCGCATGCGGTGTGCAAAGAGCGTTTGGCTACGCGCGCGCTGGGACCTTCGGTGAGCGATGGCCGAAGCGAGATTTTCGATCGTTTCCTCCAGAGCTACGAGCCAGTCCACGAGCTGCCTTCCGAGATGTACCTGAAGCTCGATACGAGCCAGCCGATCGCGGAATCGATGGCTCGCATCGAGGCCCGATTGGGGTAGTTGCCTGGCCTCTCGGTTGGAAGTCCTGCGGCTTGCCGCCCCGGCATCGGCGCTTATGTGATCCGTGAGGCACGCTGGAGGGTCACATGGACGACGACAAGAAGAGCGTACGGGAAACACTAGCGCACGAGTTCAATCAGCTTGCGGCGGTGCGCGACGAGCTGCGCGTTCAGCTGCGTTTGGCTCGCTCCGAGGCCCGTGATGAATGGGACAAGTTGGAGCGAACCTGGGAGCGCGTCGAAACCGAGTTCAAGCACCTCGGAGACCACGCCAAGGCGCCCGCCAAGGAAATCAGCGATGCGGCCCAGACCTTGATGACGGAACTCAAACGCAGTTACGAGCGCGTGAAGGCCGAGATCAAAATCTAAAGGGGCAGTCGCTCGACGATTTCGCGCGGCCGATCGGGTTCCCAGGACCTCGGGCTCGGTCGGCACGAGTCGTCTGCACGGTGGTCTCCGAGCAAGTGCGGCGTCACCGGACCCGTCCTGCTACTTACTCTCGCTTGGCGCGGGAACGGTCAGCACGGGGCACTTGGCGAGCCGTACGACTCGCTCGGCCACGCTGCCGAGCATTAGGCGTGGCAGGCCGGTGCGGCCATGCGTGCCCATGACGATCAAGTCCACTTTCTCAGAGAGCGCCACGATGTGGGCGTACGGAGTGCCGTCGACTTGCTCCCCTTCAGCGTCGAGCCCGGCCTTCT
>JADGRR010000477.1 GCA_017880745.1 Burkholderiales bacterium | reverse complement strand
GTTGTGCAGTATTGGTCAAGTTGCGGCCGCAGATGGCAAGGCCGTATACGACAAGTCATGCGCCGTTTGCCATAAAGGGACTTTCCCCAAGGCGCCGAAGCTGGGTGACAAAAAAGCGTGGGCACCTCTTATAGCAAGAGGGTCCAAGGACCTGATCGCCTCCGTTGTCAAAGGCAAAGCGCCGATGCCGCCACGAGGCGGGGCTGCGAATGAAGAAGATGTGGCGGCTGCGGTCGAATACATGATAAACGCAGTGAAGTAGCGCATCCATAAGCTGAAAGCAATCTCATCTCTGGTTTTACCTCGGAAAGGCAGGGTGCAGGCTCTGCCTTTTCTGTTGCCGTTCGCCCGTTGCGAACGGATCGCGAGAACATCCGGTCTTGGCGTGCGCTGTGCAAAGGCGGCGCCTTGCCTGCAGCGTTCCCGGAGACAACGCGCCTCATTCGGTGAATGTAAACGGGCCCCGGTCCGTCAGAGCACTCGCCCGCTCGCATCGTCGATCAGGTGCATATTGCCGAGGTCGGCCACCAGCTTCATGCGTCTGCCGGATTGCGCTCCCGCGTTGGGGTTGACCCGCCCGCACAGCTCGGTTCCCTGCAACAGAAAGAAAACCATCGTCTCCATCCCCATCGGTTCGGTCACTTCCAGTTCGACCTCGAACGCATGCTGGTTCGGCTCCATATGCTGACGCTGTTCCACGATATGCTCCGGCCGCAGGCCGAACAGCAGGCGAGCCTTGCCGATGTGCGCGCGGTAACGTGCGGTGCGGTCCTGCGGCACCGGAAAGACGATGTCGTTACCGAGCCGGACGCGCAATGCGCCGGCCGTTTCCTCGATTGCGCAGGGCACGAAGTTCATCGCCGGCGAACCGATGAAGCCGGCAACGAATTTCGTCGCCGGAAAATGGTAAAGCTCGTTCGGCGTGCCCACCTGCTCGATCAAGCCGCCGTTCATGACGACGACCCGGTCGGCGAGCGTCATCGCTTCGATCTGGTCGTGGGTCACATAGACGGTGGTGGTCCGGACCTTCTGATGCACCTTTTTGATCTCGGTGCGCATTTGCACGCGCAGTTTGGCGTCGAGATTCGACAGCGGTTCGTCGAACAGGAACACCTTCGGGTCGCGCACGATGGCGCGGCCCATGGCCACGCGCTGGCGCTGTCCGCCGGAGAGCTGTTTCGGCTTTCTCTGCAGCAGTTCGGTGATGTCGAGGATTTGCGCGGCGTTCTCGACCCGCTGCGCAATCTCGGTCTTGGGCACTTTTTTCAGGCGCAGGCCAAACGACATGTTCTCGTAGACCGTCATGTGCGGATACAGCGCGTAATTCTGGAACACCATGGCGATGTCGCGGTCCTTCGGCGGCACATCGTTGACCACCTCGCCGCCGATGCGAATGTCGCCGTCGGTGATTTCCTCCAGGCCCGCGATCATGCGCAGCGTCGTGCTCTTGCCGCAGCCCGACGGACCGACGAGCACGACGAATTCCTTGTCGGCGATATCGAGGTCGATGCCGCGCACCGCCGGCGTGTTGTCGTCGTAGTTCTTGCTCAGTTTGTGCAGAGACAGCTGTGCCATGGGGTCATCCCTTAGTCGCACCGGCGGTGAGCCCGGCGATATAGTAGTCCATCAGGAAGGCGTAAATGATCAGCGGCGGCGCGGCGCCGAGCAGCGCGCCGGTCATGATCTGGCCCCAGTTGTACACATCGCCCTTGATCAGCGTGGTGACGATGCCTACCGGCAGCACCAGTTGGTCGGCCGAGGTGGTGAAGGCGAGCGGATAGAGGAATTGCGACCAGGCGACGGTGAAGGCGAAAATCATTGCGGCGATGATGCCGGGCAGTGCCACGGGAATGAAGATCATGGTCAGCATCTGCAGGTAGCCGGCGCCGTCGATCAGCGCCGCCTCGTCGAGTTCCTTCGGGATCGAGGCGAAGTAGGCGATCAGGATCCAGGTGGCGAAGGGCACCGTCAGCGTCGGGTAGATGATGATCAGTGCCCACCAGTGGTTGATCAGCTCGATCCCGGTGTGCTCATGCACGAAAGCGAAAATCTTGAACAGCGGGATGAACAGCAGCGTGTCGGGCACCAGGTAGGTGAGAAACACGCCGGTCGCCAGCGTCGCCGAGCCCCAGAACTTCATGCGCGACAGGGCGAAAGCGGCCGGAATGCTGATCAGCATGGTGACGACCACCACCACGAGCGCGATGACCGCGGAGTTGCGGAAGAACGTCATGTACGTGCCCGAGCCCAGCAGCGCCGCGTAGTTGTCGAGCGTCGGGTGATACACCCACCACGGGTTCGTTATCGCCGAGACCTCGCCGCTGCTCTTGAGCGAGGTGATGAACATGTATATAGGCGGCATGAGAAAGAACACCGCGAACAGCACCAGGAACACGTACGACCAGATCAGCGCCCAGCGGCGGCTGCGCTGCATGCTCGCCGGGCGCGCCGTGCGCGTCGTGCGCGCCTCCCCGGCAGTGGCTGCGCTGGTCGTCATGCTCAGGCCTCGTTTCCGCGCTTGTTGACGCCGCGCAGGATGAAAATCGCCGCGATGCCGAGGATCGGCAGCATGAACAGCGACACGCTGGCGCCGAGCGGAAGGTCGTTGCCCTGGATGCCGACGTTGAAGGCCCAGGTGGCGAACACATGCGTCTGGTCCACCGGCCCGCCGAAGGTCAGGATGCGCACGATGTCGAAGTTGGCGAAGGTGACGATGAGCGAAAACAGCACGGTGATGGAAATGATGTTGCGCATCATCGGCAGCGTGATGTACCAGATTTTCTGCCACCAGTTGGCGCCGTCTATCGACGCCGCCTCGAACAATTGCTCAGGCACCGACTTGAGCGCCGCGAGGTACATGATGAGGAAGAACGGCGCGCCGTACCAGACGTTCACCAGGATTACCGAGAAGCGCGCCCACAGCGGTTCTCCCAGCCAGTTCACCGGATCGATGCCGATGCGCACGAAGATCCAGTTGAACGCGCTGTACGTGGGATCGAACAGCCAGAACCAGCCGAGCGTACTCATAGCGGGCGGAATGACCCACGGGACGAGCAGCATGCCGCGCCACTTGCGCTGGCCTTTCGCCGGAATCGTATGCACGAAATGGGCCAGGAAGAAGCCGATCAGCGCCTTGAAGAACACGGCGCTGATGGCGAAAATGCACGACTGCTTTACCACCATCCAGAACGTGTCGCGCTTGAACAGGAACTCGAAATTGCCGAAGCC
>JADGRR010000476.1 GCA_017880745.1 Burkholderiales bacterium | reverse complement strand
GCTGGTCGCCCTCGACGCCAAGACCGGGAAAGCACTGTGGGAAACGCAGATCGCCGACCCCGAGAAGGGGTATTCGGAGACGATGGCGCCCGCCGTCGTCGACGGCAAGGTGCTGATCGGCACCAACGGCGGCGAGTACGGTGTCCGTGGCTTCGTCAAGGCGTTCGACGCCAAGGATGGCAAGCTGCTATGGACGTTCTATACAATCCCGGAAAAAGGGCATGAAGGCGTGTGGGCGGTCAACGACGCGACCGGCCGCGACATGCATCGCGACATCGCCGCGGAGAAGAAGGTGCTGGCCGAGAAGGGCGGCGACTTCTATCAGACGCTGGGCGGCGGCGTGTGGATGACGCCGGCGGTGGACTTGAAGACGCGCACCGTGTTCTTCGTCGCCGGCAACCCGGCCCCCGACCTGTACGGCGCGATCCGTCCCGGGGACAACCTGTACACCGACTCGATCATCGCCGTCGACCTCGACAAGGGCACCTACAAGTGGCACTTCCAGTACATCGCCCACGACGTGTGGGACCTGGATGCCGTCAGCGCGCCGATCCTGACGCAGGCGAAGGACACGAACGGCAAGATGGTTGACGTGGTGATCCACGGCGGCAAGACCGGCCACATCTACATCCACGAGCGCAACACCGGCAAGCTGATCCGGTTCTCGGAAGCGATGATCCCGCAGGAGAACATGTGGGTGCTGCCGACGAAGGAAGGCGCGCGGATGCTGCCGGGCGCCAACGGCGGCGTCGAATGGTCGCCGATGGCGGTCAACCCGAAATTGCGCTTGGCCTATGCGGCGAACCTGCACCAGCCAATGACTTATCACGTCGAGGCCTCGCCCTATCCCGGCGGCAAACTGTGGCTGGGCGGCGCGTTCAAGACGATTCCCGCGGAAGAGCAGTGGGGTCGGCTGGTCGCGGTAAACCTCGATACCGGCAAGGTGGCGTGGGGCGCGAAGACGCCGCAACCGCTGATCGGAGGCGTGCTCGCCACGGCCGGCGGCCTCGTGTTCAACGGCGAAGCCAACGGCTGGTTCAAGGCGTTCGACGCCAAGAATGGCAAGGAACTGTGGAAGTACAACTGCGGTGCGGGCGTGAACGCGCCGGCCGTGTCCTACATGGTGGGTGGCAAGCAGTACGTCGCGGTCGCGGCTGGCGGCAACAACCAGATCGACGCCAAGCGCGGGAACAGCGTGTTCGTATTCGCGTTGCCCTAGTCCGCCGCCTGCAACCACGGCCACTCCGCGTTGCGCGCGGTGGCCGTTTTTTTGCCCCCATATTCATGCGCCGTCTTGTCCGTGCCATCGCCGCCGCCACCGCATTCAATGCTGCTGCGCCCGCGTTCCCGCAGGCAGCCGTGTCGCCTCCCGCCAAGGCGGAGGCCTGCGTTGCCTGCCATGGTCCGAACGGCAATTCGACCGATCCGCAGTACCCGATCCTGGCCGGACAGTCGTGGCGTTACATTTACATCCAGCTCAAGGATTTCAACGAGGGGCGGCGCAAGGATCCGCTGATGTCGGCCATGGCGGCCGGTCTGACGCGCGACGATATGATCGAACTCGGCAACTGGTTCGCCGCGCAGAAGCAGGCGCCGAACGGTTTCAAGGCTGACGCGGCGAAGGTTGCCGCCGGCTCGAAGAAAACCGACGAAGTGCTGTGCCCGATGTGCCACCTGGGCGGCTTCTCCGGGCAAAATGAAATCCCGCGCGTCGCCGGGCAGCATTATGCGTACATCGTCAAGCAGCTGAACGATTTCAAGGCCAGGATCCGCACCAACGACGCAGGTAGCATGACGAGCGTCGCCGGCACGCTGTCCAGCCAGGACATCGACAATCTTGCGCATTACATCGCGAACCTGAACTGATCCGCGGAATATCGCTGCCGCCACACAGCTGGTGAAGAACCATGGCCGGCCCGGAGCGTTGCATGCTTTGCGCAGGGCATGTCATGCGCATTTCTCCCAGAATCGCTACAGCCACCGGTAGCGCAGTCCGACCCAGATCCCGCGCGGTACTCCGGGTCCGCGGAATTGCTCGTTGATCGGGTTGGTGCCATCGAAAGTTCTGCCGGGGCCGGTAAAGAAATTCTGGCCGACAACGCCAAAGTTCGAATAACGCCTGTCGAACAGGTTCACCACCCGTGCAAACACCTCGACACCCTTGGCGACAGCGTATCGACCATCCAGATTCACCACCGCATAGCCCGGTACGCGGCCATTCACGTCCTGGTTGTTCTCGTCGCCGCGAGCGAAAACGCTGCTGTTGTAGATGAAATTTGCACCAAGCGCAGCCTGTTCGCCAAAATCATATTGAAGCCGCAGTTTCAGACTGTTCCGCGGAATGCCCGGGATCCGGTCACCGGGTCGTACCTGGATGGCCCCGTTGGCATCGGCAGTCGAATTGCTGGGCGAATTGACCGCAAATGGCGATTCGAAGATGGCATTCACGTTGCTGTAGCGGACCGAGGCCTTGAGCGCGTGCCACTTCGTGCTCAGGGCGAGTTCCAGTCCCGCGCGGCGGGTCTTGCCTACATTCTGGAAGAAACCGGTATTCACTGCCGCTCCGCCGGAACTGATGAATTGAATGTCATCGGTAAGTTCCGTCCGGTAGATTGCCGCGCTCCACTGGGTGTCTTGGGAAAGGGTGCCCCGGAGGCCTGTCTCAGCCGTGCGCGAAACGACCTTCTTGAGTTCCGGGTCTGCCAGGAGGTTATTGGGCAATTTGCATGGAGCCGCCGGATCGGCGCAGGCGAGTTCGATCGGCGTCGGGGCCCGCATGCCCTCGTTGTAGGCGGCATAGGCGGTCAGGCGTTCGCTCGGCTTGAAATTGATTCCGACCGCAGGATTGAAGCGTGAGAACGTGTGTTCGCCATTCAATAACGGAGCCGCGCCCGTCAAATCCTCGATCTTCACGGTCGCGCGGTTATACCGGCCAGAGGCCGTGAGCGTCCATTCCTTGCTTAGATTGAGCGTGTCCGTGAAGAACAAACCGTAGTACTGGTTGCGGGTCTGGGCGTCGGTGACCTGCACGAAATCCGACGTGCCGAGCGTTGCGCGCTCGGCCGTGAAGGCGGCCTGCTGGGAATCCTGGCTGAATCGCGCCTTGCCGAAATCCCCACTCGCCCCGACGGAGAAACGATTCTCGCGCCGGGCCAGATCGCCCAGTACGGTCAGTTGCAGCCCCAGACCATAGCTGTCCTGGTCGATCACCGAGCGGTCGTTGGTGGCCTC
>JADGRR010000475.1 GCA_017880745.1 Burkholderiales bacterium | reverse complement strand
GTTGGCAAAACGTGCAACGCGCTTGCCGCTGAACAGAGCCTCGGTGTCGCGACAGCTAAACGATTCGATCACGGAATAATACTAACGCATAACGTTAGTGTTGTAAAGCGATGCGTAAACTGTCGAGGCGAGATAGAAGAGGCGGCGAGCTGGTTCAAGGTGGTGAAAATCTGGCGTAGGGGCCGGCCGGTGCAGTGGTGCGGCGTTTCGCCATTGCGTCCTGCGATGCTGGTCGCAAATAGCCGCTACGGCTTGTTCAGTTCGGTGACTTCGCCCTTGATCTGCGTCGATTTGCCGCGGAACAGGGCCACCAGTTCGCCCGTCTGGTTTTCGACGCGAATGTCGTACACGCCGTTGCGGCCCTCCAGCCCCTGTTCCCGGCCGATCGCCGTGAGCACGTCGCCGACGTAGGCCGGGCGCATGTATTCGATCACACAGGTGACCGCCACCGCGTTCCGGTTGTGGCTGTTGCAGGCGTAGGCGAAAGTCGAGTCGGCCAGCGTGTAGATGAGCCCGCCGTGGCAGGTGTTGTGGACGTTCGCCATGTCCTCGCGCACCGGCATCTGCATGCTCGCCGAACCGGGGCCCACCCGGAGCAGCTTCATGCCCAGGGCGAGCGATGCGCGGTCGCGCGCGTACATCACCGCGGCGGCGGCTTCGGCCAGTTGTTGCGGCGTCCGGTGCATGGCAAAGGTCGGAAATTGAGGTTTCAGAGCATACACCAACAGCAGTAAAATGAACGCTTTGCCGCGGGCGACATCCTCATGGTCAAAGTCTATTCCATCGACGGCCTCACCCCCGTCGTTCATCCCGATGCCTATGTTCATCCGAGCGCGGTGCTGATCGGCGACGTGCACGTCGGCGCCGGCGCATACATCGGGCCCTCGGCCAGCCTGCGCGGCGATTTCGGGCGCCTGGTGATCGAGGCCGGCGCCAATATCCAGGACTGCTGCGTCGTGCACGGCTTTCCCGAGTCGGACACGGTGATCGAGCAGGACGGCCACATCGGCCACGGCGCCGTCATTCACAGCGCGCGCGTCTGCCGCAATGCCATGATCGGCATGAACGCGGTGGTCAACGACAATGCGGTAATCGGCGAATCGGCCTTCGTCGCCGCGATGGCTTTCGTCAAGGCGGGGATGCAGGTGCCGCCGCGCACGCTGGTGGCGGGCATCCCCGCCAAGGTGATGCGCGAGCTCAGTGCCGACGAAATGGCATGGAAGGTGGATGCCACGCGCGCCTACCAGAACCTCGCGCGGAGGTGCGCCGCGAGCCTGCGCGAAACGGTCGCGCTGTCAGAGGAGGAGCCCGGCCGCAGGCGCCTGTCCTTGTCCGAGGTGCTGCCGCTGTCGGCGTGGAAAATCAGGAAACCCGGCGCCTGAAAGCGCAGTCGGGATCACACAACGTCGGTCGCAATGAGCCATCCCTCCATCGCCGAGATCAACGCCGCGTTTGCCGCGCGCCTGCGCGCGGGCGAGACCCTGCTCGGCTCGATCATCGCGCTTCCCTGCCCGGAGGTGGCCGAGCTGTTTTCGCGCGCCGGCTTCGACTGGCTGTTCATCGACACCGAGCATGCGCCGCTCGATGCGCTCGCGGCGCAGGGACTGCTGCAGGCGGCGCGCTGCCCCTGCCTGGTCAGGGTGCAGTCCGGCGAAGAAGCGGCGATCAAGAAGGCGCTGGACATCGGCGCGGCCGGCGTGGTCGTGCCGCAGGTGAACACCGCCGCCGATGCCGAGCGCATCGTGCGCTACTGCAAATATCCGCCGCGCGGCAGCCGCGGCGTGGGCATCGTGCGCGCGCAGGGCTACGGCCTGGATTTCCAGCAGTACGTGGCGAGCGCCAACGACAATGTCATCGTCATGCTGCAGATCGAGCATATCGACGCGGTGAACAACATCGAGTCCATCGTGCGCGTGCCCGGCGTGGATGCGCTGATGATCGGGCCCTACGATTTGTCCGGCACCATGGGCAAACTGGGCCAGGTGAACGACCCCGGGGTCGAGCAGGCGATCGAGACCGTGCGCAAGGCCTGTGCCGCGGCGGGCATGAAGCTCGGCATTTTCGCCGCCACCGCCGAGGGCATGAAGCCTTACATCCGCAAGGGCTACACCTTGCCGATCGCCGGCATGGACCTGATGCTGCTCGCCGCCGCCGCGCGCAGCATGGTGCAGGCGTTGAAGTAGCGGTTAAGAATTTTCAATCTTTATCATGAGGCGCTGAAATGGCATACGAAAACATCCTGGTGGAAACCCGCGGCCGCGTCGGCCTGATCACGCTGAACCGCCCCAAGGCGCTGAATGCGCTCAACGACGCGCTGATGGACGAACTGGGCGATGCGCTGGCGCAATTCGACGCCGACGAGAATATCGGCTGCATGGTGATCACCGGCAGCGACAAGGCCTTTGCCGCGGGCGCCGACATCGGCGCAATGAAGGACTGGAGCTACATGGATGTGTACAAGCGCGGCTACATCACGCGCAACTGGGAGCGCATCCGCTCGGTGAGGAAACCGGTGATCGCCGCGGTGGCGGGCTATGCGCTCGGCGGCGGCTGCGAACTTTCGATGATGTGCGATTTCATCATCGCCGCCGAAACGGCGAAATTCGGCCAGCCCGAGATCAAGCTCGGCATCATCCCGGGCGCCGGCGGCACGCAGCGACTGCCGCGCGCGGTCGGCAAGGCCAAGGCGATGGACCTGATCCTCACCGCGCGCATGATGGACGCGCACGAGGCCGAGCGCGCCGGCTTGGTCTCGCGCGTCGTGCCCGCGGCCGAGCTGCTCGATGTCGCGCTCGCCGCCGCCGAGACCATCTGCGGCTTCAGCGGGCCGAGCGTGATGATGGCCAAGGAGGCCGTCAACCGCGCCTTCGAGATGCCGCTCTCCGACGGCGTCGCCTTCGAGCGCCACCTCTTCCATTCGCTGTTCGCGACCGCCGACAAGAACGAAGGCATGGAGGCCTTCCTCGCCAAGAGGAAGCCCGATTTCCGGCAGCGCTAGCGCGAGCGTCGGCGATGGTGTCGAGCGAGTACTGCCACACCCTGGCGCGCTACAACGAGTGGATGAACTCGCGCCTGTATGCCATGTGCGCGACCTTGCCCGACGACGAGTTGCGCGCCGACCGAGGCGCGTTCTTCGGCTCGATCTACGCGACGCTCAACCACATCGCGTACGCCGATCTCGCCTTCCTGTCGCGCTTCACCGGCGATCCGCGGGTCGTGCCCGAGCTCGGCTCGGA
>JADGRR010000474.1 GCA_017880745.1 Burkholderiales bacterium | reverse complement strand
GCCCGTTTTGGCGGCGCGCCGGCGGTGAATGACGGCACCGAGGTTGTTTCCTATACCGCACTGGCACGGCGCGCGCATGCGATTGCAGCGCAACTGCTGGAAAACGGCATCACCATCGGAGAACCCGTCGGCATGCTATTGCCGAACAGCATCGCCGCAGTGGCGACTTCTTACGGCATGATGCTGGCGGGCGCGTGCGAGACATCGATCAGTTGGAACTCAACCGACGCTGAACTGCGATGGGCGATTTCGCTCGCGAAGGTGAAGCGCGTCGTAACAACGAAGCAACGCGAGGCCGTGCTGCGTGGCATGGGTTGCGAAGTCATGCTGATCGAGGAGATGAGAGTCGATGATGTCGCCGCACCTTGCGCCCCAGTACCCGCAGACGCATGGGGTCGGATTTTTTTCTCGTCGGGTACGACCGGTAAACCGAAAGGCATAGTCTACAGTCACGGGCGGCGCTGGCACGGAAACGAATTGCTGAAGTCGGTGTTGCCGTGGGTACCGCAGCCCGGCTCGCGAATCCTGCTTATGACTCCGTTCACGCATGGAGCATCACTGCTGACATTCGCGTGGCTCGATCATGGTGGCGAGGTCGTGTTGCTCGATGGCGTCAATTGCGAACGGGTTGGCGCAATTCTGGACCGCGGCGACATCGCCGCCCTATTTGCGCCGCCGACGGTCATTGCCAAACTCGCCGACGCGTTCGGTGAGCGGCGCTTCGCCGGCGTGCGTTGCGTATTCACCGGAACCCAGACACTTACGCCGGCGATGTACCGCAAATCCGTATCCATGTTCGGCCCGGTGGTGCGTATCACCTACGGCAAATCGGAATGCACCAATCCGATCACGATACTGGGCATGGAAGACACCCACGCGCTCTTCAGCGGGGACAGTGATGACGTGGGCGCCTGCGTCGGCCGGCCGGCAGCAGGCGTGGAATTATCGATTCGTGCGGACGATGGGGCGAACTTGCCCGCAGGTGACGCAGGCGAAATATGGCTGTGCGCCCGCCACATGTATATCGGTCAGATTGAGAACGGCGATTTTCAGGCGCTCGCGGACGATGAATGGCATCGCACGGGTGATTTCGGCCACATCGATCAACGCGGACGGCTGTGGCTCGAAGGACGCGTTGCAGACGTCATTAAAAGCGGCGGCTATAAGGTAACTCCCGACGAAATTGAGGCGGTGTTGAGCGGGCTTCCCGGATGTGGCGAGATTTGCATTGCGACGCTGCCCTCGGAATACTGGGGCGAGGTTATCGTTGCGGTTGCAGAAAAGGCCGGAGATGGCTGGCCGGTCGAAGCGCAGCGACGCGTGGCCTCGCTTTCCGGCCATAAGCGGCCGCGCTTGTGGATCGCGGTTGATGCATTGCCGCGCAATGCGCAGGGCAAAGTCAGCCGGCGGGAAGTACGCAGAGAGATACAGTCACGTTATGCGCTCGTCGACGGGCCGCATCCTCGACTGACGTCGATTGCGCGGCACTAACGCATCGAGAAATTCGTTCAATCGAGCTTGATGTTGCCCTTCCTGATGATATCGGCGAACCTCGCCTGCTGTTCCTTGAGATAGCGCGCGAAATCTTCAGACGGGCGGTAATCGACTTCAACGCCGATTCCGGCGATGCGTTCGCGTACTTCCGCTGACTGCATCGCAGTCTCCACAGCCTTCGCGATCCGGTTCACGATCGGTCTTGGCGTGCCCGCGGGAACCATCACACCTAACCATGCCCCGACGTCAAAACCCGGCAGGTTCGCGGCCGTTGCGAGGGGTTCAATGCCCGGCGTCAACGCGCTGCCCCTCGCGAGCGAAACGCCGTAGGCCTTGAGACGTCCTGACCTGACATGCGGCATCGTCGCCGCCGCCGTCTCGATAGCATATGCGATCTGGCCGCCGATGACGTCAGTGAGAGCGGGCGCGCTGCCTTTGTAAGGTACGTGCGTCACCTGCAATCCAGACATGCTGTTGAACCACTCGGCTATCAAGTGCGCGGTAGCGCCGGTTCCGGAAGATGCAAAACTGTATTTGCCGGGGTTCGCCTTCACCAGCGCGAGAAATTCCTTCACGTTTGCCGCCGGTAACTGCGGGCCCGCCACCAGCAGGTACGGCGACAGACCGATATTGGCCACCGGCGCCAGTTCGCGCGCGACCTCGTATGGCGCCTTCTGTAGCAGCGGGCTGACGGTCACTGGACCGCTAGAAGCAGCAAGTATCGTGTAGCCGTCGGGCACGGCCTTGGCGACAACGTCGGTGCCTATCATCCCGCCGGCGCCAGCGCGGTTATCCGCCACCACCTGCTGCCCCCACAATTCGGACAACTTCTGGGCGAGCACTCGCCCAGCCAGATCTGTTGCCTGCCCGGGCGGCCAAGGGATGACCAATCGCACCGGCCGATTCGGAAAAGCCTGTGCCGAGTCCGTCGAAGCTTTCTGCTGCGCGGTCGTCGCACCGGCAAACACAAGCATCGCCAAACACAAAGCAATCTGCCTCATGCCGCCTCCTCGCGCGGTGAAAAAAATGTTTTCATGTAAGTAGGCCCAATTTGCCACTGGGTGTCCGCGTTGTCAAACGCATACGGCCGATGGCTCAACCCTATAACTTCAACACTTCAGCGCCGGGACCGGCTTCGAGCTCGACGGCGTTCGCCATCATGCACAGCATGCTGTAGTAACCGATCGCGCTGGTGAACTCGATCATTCCCTCGTCGCCGAAGCGCGCCTGCAGCGCCTTCGCGCTTTCATCGCTGACGCGATGCTTGCGGATCAGTTCGCGCGTGAATTCGATGATCTGCGCGTCCTCGGGCGGGACGCCACGCGAAGTCTTCTCGCGGATCGCGGTGATGGTCGCCTCCGGAACCTTCTGCCGCCGGGCTGAGCCGGTTTGCGCGCCCCAGACGTAGAGCGTGTCGAATTCGCGCGCGACTGTCATGGCGGCAAGCACGCGTGCGCGCATGTCGAGCGAGCCCTCGAAGCGCACGAATCCGCCCAGGTGCACCATGTGCTCGGCGAGCGTCGGGCAGTGCAGCCGCATGGTGAACGGCCCTTGCACCGCACCACGGCTCGCGACTATGGCATCGAAAACCGCCTGGTGTTCGGGTGCCACCTGGCTCTTGCTGGTTATGGAAGTCAGTCTTTCCATGATCATTCTCCCGTTGAAATTGATGCTTTCGCGCCCGCGCTGTGTCTCTCGGGCTTCGCCGCCGTCGTGCGAATAATCGGACTCATTGCCGTGTCCAAATC
>JADGRR010000473.1 GCA_017880745.1 Burkholderiales bacterium | reverse complement strand
GCCGTCCGCCTTGAAGCCGTGCTCGCAGATCAGCGGGCAGACCCGCGAAGGCTTCAGCTTGATCGCATCGAGCGCGTCGAGGCTCGCCAGCTTGACGTCGAATTTGGTTCCCGCGTTCTTGTTGAACAGCGCCAGCGAACGTTGCGACGCTGCGTTCCATTCGCCATCGGCGGCGCCGGTGAGACAGCCGACGCGGCGCAACTCGCTCTGCACCGACCTGATCAGTTCGGCCGGCGGCGGCCCGGCGTTTAACGAAGCAAGGTTCGTCCCGCCCCCAGCCGCATTGCCGGCGGGCTGGTTGTCGGGAACGTTGTTGTCGGGAGTGCCGCGCGTCGAAGGAATATCGGTGGCGGCACGTCTGCGCTCGGCTTCAGTGGCCTGCGCCTGTGCGACCTCTTTGGCTTTTTCGGCGGCAAGACGGGCTTGCTCGGCTGCCTTGGCGTCCGCATCCGCCTTTGCCTGCTGCGCCTTTTGCGCGCCTTCGGCGGCAAGCCGCGCCCGCTCCTGTTCGGCCAGCCGCGCCTTTTCCGTCGCCGCCACGCGCGCTTCCTCCGCGGCGATCTTGGCAAGCTGGATCTTGGCCAGGTTTGCATAGAAGCCGTCGGGGTGCTGGGCGAGGAAGGCGTTAAACGCGTCCTTGTTGCCGATCTGCAGCGCCAGTTCGTAATCCGCCCGCGCCTCTGCCTGTGGATTGGGCGCAGCCGCAACTGGCGCAAGCTTGGCGGGCACCAGGGGCACGTCGTTGCCGCCGAGCGAGCCATAGACAAACGGCTCCTGCCGGTTGCCGGTGGTCTTGAGCACATCGTCGCGCACGAAGCCGAACGCCTTGCGCACGTCCAACCCCGGCGTGGTCAGGTGGTTTGCCAAAGCCAGCGTGAACGGGCTGTTCTTGGCATCGCCGTCCAGCGCGGTGGAACCGGCCTTGGCGGAGTAGGCGATCAGCGTGTTCGGGCTGGTCGGTTCGATCTTGGCAAGGCCGCGTCCGATCGAGCGCGACGCAACGCTCCGCTTCATGGTCTTGGCAAACGGATTATCGCGGCAGGCGTCGAGGATCACCAGACGAAGCTGCTTGGCGGGTTCGACCGCCACCAGCACGCGGTCCAGCGAAAGCGCCTCGTCGTACACGTCGGTGTCGCGCTCCAGTTTCGCATCCACCGGAACCAGGTAATTGGTGCCGTCTACCTCCATGCCATGGCCGGCGTAATAAACCACGGCGATATCGGCGTCGCGCGCGGCGTCGGCGAAGTCGCGCAGTGCGCGCCGGGTCTCGGCCGCCGGCAAATCGTGGCGGGAATCGACCACGTCGAAGCCGGCTTCCTTCAGCTTTGCCGCGATCACGGCGCTGTCATTGACCGGGTTCGAAAGCGACGGCACGTTCTGATAGGCGGAATTGCCCAGCACCAGCGCCACGCGCTTTTCGGCGAAAGCCGGCTGGCATACCAACAGCAGCGCGGCAGCAAGGAAAAGCCGGCGCAATTTGGGCGATCGAGGCAATTTCATCAGGAGGCTCTCTAAAATTTGGCCCTTATATCATCTCTCCATACCTATCAAAAGCTTGGGCGGCCTGCTTGTGAGCGAGATCACGTAGCGAACCACTGAGCCATCCACCACTTAGCCGCGGACGCTGCAAACGACGGACCGCCTTGTTTTATGTCTCGCCAGTCCGGATTCGGTTCGCCGTCGTTCGCCCTTGGCCGATCCCGTTTTCCCGTCCAATATCGGCCGACAAGCACGAACAAACGGAGGAAGCGATGCGCGGCGTGGTGTTTAACGGCGAGCGCGAACTGGAATTGATGCAGTTCCCCGATCCGACGCCGGATCCGCACGACGTCGTGATCGAAATGAAGGCGTCCGGCATGTGCGGCAGCGATCTGCATCAGTACCGCCGACCCAAGAGCGGGGCGCAAGCGAGCGGCATCCCGATGCGGGAGGGCCCGGTGATCGCCGGACACGAGCCCTGCGGCGTCGTGGTGGCGATCGGTTCCGCGGTTGATGCCCGGGAGGCGCACGTCGGCCAGCGGGTGATGGTGCACCATTATCAAGGCTGCACCCAGTGCAACCATTGCCGCTCCGGATGGCAGCAGCTCTGCCAGGAGGTGCCGGTCAAGGTCTACGGCAACAACGCCCATGGCGGCCATGCGCAATATCTGAAGGTGCCCGCCAATACGCTGGTGCCGCTGCCGGACGAACTGTCGTTCTCGGCGGGTGCGGCGATCGCCTGCGGGTCCGGCACCGCCTACGGCGCGCTGCGCCGGATGAACCTGTCCGGCAACGACACCATCGCGATCTTCGGCCAGGGCCCGGTGGGGCTGGCCGCCACGCAATACGCCAAGGCGATGGGCGCGCGCGTGATCGCGCTCGACATCAGCCCGCAGCGGCTGGAGCGGGCCAAGGCGTTCGGCGCCGATGCCGTGGTCAATCCCGGCTCGAACGATCCAGTGGCCGCGATCAGGGACCTCACCCACGGCCGTTACGCGGACCTCACGCTCGACACCTCGAGCAACCCGGATGCGCGGGTGAATGCGATCCGCTCCACCAAGGTGTGGGGCACGATGTGCTTCGTCGGCGAAGGCGGCGACGTCCATATCGATGTCTCGCCGCATCTGCTGCGCCGGCAATTGACGCTGGTGGCATCCTGGACGTTCTCCAACATTTTGCAGGCCGAATGCGCGCGGTTCTCGGTCGAGCGTGGCATCGACGTCGACCGGCTGTTCACCCATCGCTGGGCCATCGACCAAGCGAAGGAAGCCTATCAACTGTTCGACAAGCAGGTCGACGGCAAGGGCGTGTTCTTGATGTGAGCCGACATCGTAGCCCGGATGAGCGAAGCGAAATCCGGGAACGAAGGCAACACCGGCCCCGGATTTCGCTTCGCTCATCCGGGCTACACTCGTATTAGTTACGCAGGAGACCAACCCGTGAGTCATGACCGTTCCAGTGTCGAAGCCGTCGTCCAACATTATTTCGACGCGCTCTACGAAGGCGATGCCGACAAATTGGGCGCGATCTTCCACCCTTCCGCGGACCTGCGCTGGCTGGAGGAGGGTGCGCTGCAGGTCCTCACCGTGCCGGACTGGCTCGGCCGCGTCAGGAAGCGGCCCTCGGCCAAGGCCGAAGGCAAGCCGCGCGAGGATTTTGTCGTCATCATCGACCGCTCCGACGAATCCACCGCCTTCATCAAGGTGCGCTGCCAGCTGCCGCCGCGCTATTTCACCGATTATCTGGTGGCGATGAAACTCAAGGA
>JADGRR010000472.1 GCA_017880745.1 Burkholderiales bacterium | reverse complement strand
CGGATCGCGCCCCGCCACCGGAATGCCGACGGTGAACGGGTTGGTGCCGAAGCGCGCGTCGCGGCCGCCGAACGGCGCGACGATCGGACGCGAGATGACATTGACGAAGTGGATCGACACGAAGCCCTCGGCTACAGCCATCTCCGCCCATGCGCCGATGCGGCACAGGTGGTGTGCGTTTCCCAGCGCCATGATGCAGCTGCCGAATTTTTTCGCGCGCTCGATGGCTAGCGTCATCGCCTCGTGTCCGACTACCTGTCCAAATCCCGCCTGGCCGTCGATGCGCAGCAGCGCGCCGCCGTCCATCAGTGTCTTGATGTGCGCGTTTGCCTTCAATCCGCCCTCGACCCATGCCTCGGAATAGCGCGGCAGCATGCCGATGCCGTGCGAATCGTGGCCGGTGAGGTTGGCCTGAATCAGGTTATCGGTCACCAGCTCCACCTCGCGTTCGGCCGAGCCGAAACCGCGCACCAGTTCGCGTATCGCCACGCCGAGCGGCTCGGCGCGGATGAAGTATGTATCGGCCATGCGTTCTCCGTATTGTGGTTGGTTGGGCCGACCTCGCGGCATCGATTAGCGGGGCGCCGCCGCGGTCTTGCCATTTCGACTGTGCGCAAACCCATCGGGGCGAACAGATTCCCTCTGCATGGGTGACCCTGTCTGCGCGGCATTATCCCACGGCGTGCACGCCGGATTCTGTCCGTCTACGCAATTCGCCCCGACCGCGCCGCGCTCAAGGTCGCGGCAGGTGCGGCCGGGGCTGGATCGCCCGGCGCAGCTCGGTCTGCTTCTGCTGCGCCTCCACGCGCGCGCGGCGCGCGAGCGCCTCCAGCTGCTGCCTGCCCGGGAGGTATTGCTTCGGCCAGGAGACGCCCTCGATCGCGTAGCCCAGCGCCGCGTACTCGGCCGCCGCGCGCAGAGTGAAGCTCGGATCGGCAAGGTGCGGGCGCGCCAGGGCGCACAGATCGGCGCGTCCGGAGGCGATGATGGTGTTCACCTGGTCGGCGCTGGTGATTGCGCCAACAGCCATGGTGGCGATGCCGGCCTCGTTGCGGATCTGCTCCGAAAACAGCGTCTGGTACATGCGGCCGTAGATCGGCTTCGAGGCCGGGTCGGTCTGGCCGGTGGATACATCGATCAGGTCGCAGCCATGCGCCTTGAACATCGCGGCGATCTCCACCGCATCCTTGCCCGACAGGCCGCCCGGGATCCAGTCGGTGGCGGAGATGCGCACCGCCATCGGCCGGTCCTCGGGCCACGCGGCGCGCACTGCGTCGAACACTTCCAGCGGAAAACGCAGCCGGTTCGCGAGCGATCCGCCGTACGCGTCCGCGCGCCGGTTGGTGACCGGCGAGATGAAACTCGCCAGCAGGTAGCCATGCGCCATGTGAATTTCCAGCATGTCGAAGCCGCAGCCGATCGCCATATTCGCCGCGGCCGCGAACTGGTCGCGCACCACATCCATGTCGGCGCGGCTCATCTCGCGCGGCAGCTGGCTGTCGGCAAAATAGGGCAGCGGCGAGGCGGCGAAGATCGGCCAGTTGTTGCGAGCTAGCGGGTGGTCCATGGCTTCCCACATGAGCTGGGTCGAGCCCTTGCGGCCCGCATGGCCGAGTTGCAGGCAGACCTTGGCCAGGCTGTGACGGTGGGCGAAGCCGACGATGCGCGTCCACCATTGCCGGTGCTCGGGCGCATACAGCCCGGCGCAGCCGGGGGTGATGCGCGCCTCGGCCGAGACGCAGGTCATTTCCGTATAGACAAGTCCCGCGCCGCCCAGGGCACGCGCGCCGTAGTGCACCAGGTGCCAGTCGTTGGGCGTGCCCTCCACGGCGGAGTACTGGCACATGGGCGAAACCACCACGCGGTTCGCGAGCCGCATGCCGCGCAGGGTGAACGGCGCGAACATCGGCGGCGGCGCGGCGAAATCCGGCTGCAACGGGATGTGCTCGGTCTTTGCGACCTCGCCCGCCCACCAGCGATCGATGGCGGCGATGAACCCGGGGTCGCGCAGGCGCAGGTTCTCGTAGGTGATCTGCTTGGAGCGGCTCATCAAGGCAAAGTTGAATTGCACCGGGTCCATGTGCCAGAAGCGGCGCACGTTCTCGAAGAACACCAGGCTGACATTGGCCGAATGCTGGATCCGCTCCGCCTCCTCGCGCCGCGCGGCCTCGTAAGCGGGCAGCGCCGCCCTCGGGTCATCCGCGTGCTGCAGCAGCGCCGCATGCAATGCGATCGCGTCCTCCAGCGCCAGCTTGGTGCCCGAGCCGATGGTGAAATGCGCGGTGTGCGCCGCGTCGCCGAGGAGCACGATGTTCTCGTGGTGCCAGGTGGCGCAGGCGATAGTGGGGAAATTGCGCCAGTGCGAGCGGTTGGTGAGCACTTTGGCGGCCTTCCCACCGGCGCCGGTCAGTTCCTCGGCGAACAGCCTCTCGACGTAGTCCGCCGTCGCCCGCTCGTCCTCGATGCCGAGGCCGGACTTGCGGAAAGCCTCGTCGGTGGTCTCGACCACCAGGGTGCACTCGCCCTCGGCATACATATAGGCGTGCAGGTTCCAGATGCCGCACTCGTTCTCGCGAAAGCTGTAGGTGAAGCCGGGCAGGCTCATGTGCGCGCCCAGCCACACGAACTTGTTCGGGCGCAGGTCGACCGCGGGCTGGAAATGATCCTTGAGCGATTCGCGTACCCGGCTGTTGATGCCGTCCGCCGCCACGATCAGATCGGCGTCGCCGTGCGCCTCAAGACCCAAGTCCTCGGTCTCATAGCGTATGTTCACTCCCAGGGCGGCGGCGCGGCGCTGCAGGATCTGGAGCAGCGCCAGGCGCTTGATGCCGGAAAATCCATGGCCCGAGGACTTCAGCACCCGGCCGCGGTAGTGCGTATAGATATCGTCCCAGTAGGCAAAATTCGCGGCGATGTCCCGATAAGACGGCTCGTCGGCTGCGCGTAGATTGCCGAGCGTTTCGTCCGAGAGCACGATGCCGAAGCCGAAGGTGTCGTCGGCGCGGTTGCGCTCGGCCACCGCGACTTCGGCCTCGGGGAAGCTCTTCTTCACCAGCACCGAGAAATAGAGTCCGGCCGGGCCACCGCCGATGATGTCCAGTTTCATCGCTTTCCTCCTGCGCATTGCCCTGCGTGGTTTTGGTGCGGGAGGGGGAATCGAAAATATCCCGGAAAGCCGCATGAATGCTTGATCTGCAGCTTTCGGCTTTCGAATATACCCCAAAATCTACCCGCAGCGCATGCA
>JADGRR010000471.1 GCA_017880745.1 Burkholderiales bacterium | reverse complement strand
CGACGGCATCTCCGACCGGCAGCATTTTCACGCTCGGCCTCTCCTCGCCCATCTTCAATAACAATCTCTTGTCGACGGTGCGCCTGCTCGATTCCTTCGGCACGGTGCGCGTGCTCTCCAGCCCGCGGCTTACGGTGCTCAACAACCAGACCGCGATCCTGAAGGTGGTGGACAATCAGGTCTATTTCACCATCGAGGCCACGACCACCGCAGGCTCGGCGGGCGTCGCCCCAGTCACTACTTTCACCACCACGCCCAACGTGGTGGCGGTGGGCTTCATCATGAACGTGACACCGCAGATCGGCGACGCCGACAGCGTGCTGCTCAACGTGCGCCCGAGCATATCGCGCATCGTCGGCAATGTTCCCGATCCCAATCCGACACTGGCCGCGCCTTGCGGGGCCTCCAGCGTCGGCGCGGCGATCGGCACAGCCTGCGGCCAGATCACCAGTAATATTCCGATCATCCAGACGCGCGAAATGGAGTCGCTGATCAAAGTGAACAGCGGCCAGATCGCGGTGATGGGCGGGCTGATCCAGGACCGGGTCAACGATCTGGAGGACAGCATACCCGGCGCGAACCGTCTGCCCGGTGTCGGGAGGCTGTTCGAAAACAAGAATCTGACCAACACCAAGACCGAATTGGTGGTGTTCATGCGCCCGATCATCGTTCGGGATGCCAGCATCGACGGCGATTACCGCGGCTATCGCACCTTTCTGCCCGACGACAAGTTCATGGCTGCGCCCAACCCGGGCAAACCGCCGCTACTCGGCGATCCGCAGGGTACGCCGCGATGAGCCTGCTGCTCGACGCGCTGAAAAAGGCCGAACTGGCGAAGCAGGCGGCGAAAGAATCGCCGGTGGTTTCGGGCGAGCCGCCGTTCACGCGCGACAAACTGCCCGATATCACGCAGCCGATGGAAATCCATAGCGAAGATCTGAGCCTGGCCGCATCCGCGCCCGCGGCCAGACGCGTGGAAAAACCGCCTCTCGAACTCGCTCCCGAGGAACCGCCGCAGCGGGCGGCGCCGGCCCCGCAGCCTGCGCCCGGAGCGCGGGCACTACGAATCGATACCGACTATTCGCCGCCCAGCGAAACCGTGGAACGCAAGCAAGCGCAGCAGCTGTTCGAGGCCAAGGAACTGGACGTCAACCCGCGCAAGCCGTTTTACCTCACGGTAGGCGCGCTGGGACTATTCGCCCTGGGCACGGTCGGCTACTTCTGGTACCAACTGCAGCCAAGATCCGCGTTCAGGGCGCCCCAGCCCTCGGCACAACCCGCCCCGCCGCCGGCGGCCGCTGCGCCGGCAGCTCCCGCAGCACTTCCGGACGCGCAGACCGCAACCACCGTGACACCCCCTGGCGGCACCCAGCCAGCCGAGCCGGCAACACTCGCCCCTGCCCAGCGTGCAGCCACGGCTTCCGCGCCAGCGTCAGTTCCGGCTGCTCCGCGCGGCCCTGCCTTTGCGCGCCGCAGCGGGCCGGCAAGCTCGGCTACCGCTGCCGCAGCGCCACAGCCCGGCACGGCCCGGCGCGAGAGCAATATCAGGATCACGCCTGCCAGCGTGCAGGCCGACCCCATACTGGAAGGCGCGTTCCAGGCCTTCAACGCCGGCGACCTGGCCAGGGCGCGCGAGGATTACCAGCAGGTGCTGCGCTACAACCCGGACAGCCGCGATGCGCTGCTGGGACTCGCGGCCGTGGAAACGCAGGCCAAACGCTATGACGCAGCCGATCGCCATTACACGCGCCTGCTGGAACTCGATCCGCGCGACGCCTACGCCCAGGCCGGGCTTATCGGCCTGCGCGGGCAAGTCGACCCGCTGGCGGCGGAGTCGCGCCTGAAAAACATGATCGCCGCGCAGCCCGAGGCGGGCTTCCTGCATTTCACCCTCGGCAATCAATACGCGGCGCAGGGCCGCTGGGCCGAGGCGCAGCAAGCCTATTTCCAGGCCTACGCGAGCGATCCGGAGCACCCCGACTTTGCCTACAATCTCGCCATCAGCCTGGACCGGATACACCAGACCACGCCGGCGCTGGAATATTACCGGCGCGCGCTCGCGCTCGCCGAAGGCCGTCCGGTTTCCTTCGACCGGGCCCAGGTAAGCAAGAGGGTGTCGCAGCTCGAGCGCTGACCATGAATTCCCCGGCCTCTCCGACCACCGCGACCGCGGCCAAGCGCCACATCGGCCAGATCCTGATCTCGCAAGGCATCCTGACCGAGGACCAGTTGCGCATCGCGCTGCTGGAGCAGATGAAGTCCAAGCTTCCGGTCGGGAAGCTCCTGGTCAACCTGGGCTTCGTTTCCGAAGCCACGCTGCGCGACGCACTGTCCGAAAAACTGGGGCTGCAAAGCGTCGACCTGTCGCAGATCATCATCGACTCGCAGGCGATGAAGCTGGTGCCGCGCGACTTCGCGCTGCGCCATCACATCTTCCCGGTTGCGCTGGACCGCGAGCGCGGCATGCTCATCGTGGCGCTGTCGGACACCAACAACCTCGTCGCACTGGACCAGTTGCGCGCGCGCCTGCGCGGCGAGCTGGAGCTGGAGTCGCGCCTCGCGGGCGATACCGAGATCTCGCGCGCCATAGAGCAGTACTACGGCCACGAGCTCTCCATCGATGGCATTCTGCACGAAATCGAAACCGGCGAGGTCGACTACCAGAGCCTGGCCGGTGCCGGCGAGCAGTACAGCCAGCCGGTGGTGCGGCTGATTGCGGCGCTCCTTGCGGATGCGGTCGGAAAGAATGCGTCCGACATCCACTTCGAGCCGGAGCAGAACTTCCTGCGCATCCGCTACCGCATCGACGGCGTGCTGCGCCAGATCCGCTCGCTGCACAAGACCTACTGGCCGGCGATGGCGGTACGCATCAAGGTGCTGGCGAAAATGAACATCGCCGAGACGCGCGCTCCCCAGGACGGGCGCATTTCCCTTTCCCTGACCGGCAGGCAGGTGGATTTCCGCGTTGCCTCGCAGGCCACCAGCCACGGCGAGAACGTGGTGCTGCGGATTCTCGACCGGCAAAAGGGCATCGTGCCCCTGGACGGGCTGGGACTGGAATCGAGCCAGCTCGATTTGTTGAAGCGCCTGATCTCGCGCCCCGAGGGCATCATCCTGGTGACCGGCCCGACCGGCAGCGGCAAGACCACCACCTTGTACTCGATCCTCAACCACATCAATTCCGACGCCCTCAACATCATGACGATGGAGGACCCCGTCGAGTACCCGATGACGCTGATCCGCCA
>JADGRR010000470.1 GCA_017880745.1 Burkholderiales bacterium | reverse complement strand
GCTCTCGGTATCGCCCGAGCCAAGGTCGGGATCGCGCGTCGCGCTGATGGCGATGCGCTTGCCGTCGGGCGACCACGAAAACGACCCGACGCTGAAGTCCTCTCCCTTGGTGAGCGCCTCCGGCTTGGGCAGTTTCTTGGGGTCGGCGGGCAACTCGGCGGGGAGCTTCAGCAGCCAGAGGTGATTCATGGTGTAATCGCCGCCGACGATTTCGAAGTCGCCGTATTTGTCCTTGCGGTCCTTGCGTGTCTTGGCGTCGGGGCCGGAGGACGTGAAGGCGATGGCGCTGCCGTCGGGCGCCCAGGCGATGCCGCCGACGCCGTTCTCCTCGGCAGTCAACACCGCGGCCTCGCCGCCCGCGGGCGCGATCAGGTAGATCTGGCGCTTGCCGTCGCGGTCGCTGGTGAAGGCGAGGCGGCGCGAATCGGGCGACCACTGCGCGCCGCTGGACGATTTCTTGCCGCTGGTGAGTTGGTAGCGCTCGCTGGTGGCGGGCATGGCGATCCAGATCTGTGTGTAGAAATCGTTCTCGTCCCAATTGGCCTGCTGCACGGTGTAGGCCACGTAACGGCCGTCGGGCGAAATCTGCGCGCCGGCCACGGATTTCATGCCGAGCGATTCGTCGATGGTGGGGACCGCGTTGCCGGCCGCACTGGCGGCGGCGCAAAAGAGCAGGGCGACGGAGAGTTGCAGGCGCATGGGTGAATTATAGAATGTCCGAGCTTCTGTGGCATAAGGCTCCGCCTTGTGCAGGCGGGCGAAGCCCGTCCGTCCGAGCTTCGCTCGGATGCACAAGGCGGAGCCTTATGCCACGGCTTTGCGGAAGCGCACGGCGAGCATCTCCTTGCCGGGCATCTTCAACTGGAATTTGCCGGAGAACGTTGTCTCGGCTTTTGTGATGGTCATCGCCCAGGGGTCGATGATCTCGGCGGTGAAGGGGCCGCCGGCGGGCAAATCGAATTCGGCCAGCGCGGGCTGGTGGAAATCCAGGAAGTACAGGTAGTAAACGCCAGCGCGCGCGATGCAGGGATAGTACGCGCCCGGCACGGGAGCGACGCCCTCGGCGGGACCGGCTTCGATGATGCTACGCAGAAAAGCGATACGCCGAGGGCTCTCGCCATGCAGCACGCCGCCCTTGGACCACCAGAGAATATCGTGCGCGTCGAGATACGTCTCGCCGTGTCCCATGTACGCGCCGTTCGCCATCCCGAGCCAGAAGCGGCGCGTCATTTCCCGCGCGGAGATATCGCCCCAGCGTTTGGGAATGTTGCCTTCGTACTTGCACTCGTCGAAGATCAGGGGCTTGCGGAAGGCGGCGCGCCACTCGGGAATCCTGGCGAAATCGTCACCCTGAATGCTGACGTGGGTGAGCCATGGCCTGGTGGGGTCGTACATGGGGCCGCTGTGATGGATGGAGAGCAAGCGCCGGTAGGGATCGCTTTCCTGCAGAATGCGGCAGTAGCGGTCCCAATCGGCGATCTTCTTGCCCTTCACCAGGTCCCATTCGTTGGCCACGCTCCACCAGACGTTGCGGAAGGCGGCGAGGCGGGCCACCACGTAGCGCAGGTAACGGTCGTCCACTTCGGGCGGCATCAGGGCGTAGCCCCAATGGTCGTACGGGTGAAACAGAATCAGGTCGGCTTCGATGCCGAGCGCCTGCAATTGGGCGATGCGCGTTTCCAGGTTGTGGAAGAACTCGGGGACGAAGCGCGTGTAATCGTTCTGGCCCGCACTGCGCGGGAACGGATACACGGGCGGCTCGTCCTGGTTGTACGTGTACCATTTGGGGAAGATGCACATGCGCATCTTGTTGAACGGCGACTGGCGCAGCGTCTCGATGGTCTGCTGCTGCAGCGCCGCGGGCTGATGGGTCCAGGCGTAGCACGTAGTGCCGAATTGGTAATACGGGGCGCCATCGGCGTAGCCGAAATCGTAGGTATTGCGCACGGAAACCGGGCCGTGATTCCGAGCCGACGGCGCAACGCCAGCTGTGGCTGGCCTGAAGAGTCGGATTCCATGGCGGTCTCGGACATCAACCAGCACATTACCCGATCGGGCTTCTCGCTTCTTGACTTGAATCAACGGCGATCCGGATACAATATTGCGTTTGCGGCGATGGGGCTTGATCGAGGGCAAGAACGGCCGCGAGCGGCTCAGCTCCCTCGGCTGGCAACTCATGGACTCAACCCACGCCGAGATGAAGGCCCGAATGGGACTGACAGGCTTCGACAGGCGAAGTCCCTGATTTTCTACTTCGCGCCGATCTTCTGCCACAGCCAGCGCGCCACCGCCTCGGGTGAAGAGTCGCCGCTGCCGCCGGCGGCGCGCAGATTGGCCTCGCGCATGACGGAGATGTCGATCCGGCCGAGCAGCGGCGCCAGCGCGTCGCGCAGCGCGCGATCGCCGGCGCGTTTCGGCGACAAGAGCACGATCGCGTCATAGGGCGGGATCGCGTGGCTGGGATCGTCCAGCACCACCAGATCGTATTTCGCGATCAGCCCGTCCGAGGTATAGCCCGCGATCACGTCGACCTCGCTTGCGGCGACCGCGGCATACATGAAGTCGGGCTGCATCTGGCGCTGGGCGCGGAATGCCAGGCCATAGGCCTTTTGCAGCCCGGCCCATTCCGGGCGCGAAAAGAATTCGTAGTCGCCCGCGATCGACATCGTGCCGGCATGGGCAGTCAGATCGGCGATCGAGCGGATGCCGAGCGCCTCGGCGCGCTTTTTCGGCATCACCAGCGCATAGGCGTTTTCGAAGCCGAGTTCGCCGAGCAGCGTCACTTTCTGCTGCGCCAGCGTGTCTTTCAATTGCCGCAGCAATTCCTGCCGCGGCGGGATATCACTGTGATGGAACTGGTTCGCCCACAGCGTGCCGGAATAGTCGATATAGACGTCGATATCGCCGGTTACCAGCGCGTCGAAGATCACGTTGGAGCCGAGCCCCTCGCGCGTGGTGGCGGTCAGCCCGGCAGCGCGCAGCCGCTGCACGGTCAGCGCCGACAGCACATATTGTTCGGCGAAGGTCTTGGCGCCGACGATGTAGGTCGAGGGCGGGCGCGCCAGCGACGGCACCAGCGTCGCCGCCACCAGCGCCAGCATGCCGATGCCGCCGAGTGCCACGCGCAGGCGGCTGCGCAAGCGCAGCCCGGTCTCGACCAGCGCCAGCAACTGGTCGACCGCGAGCGCCAGCACCGCGGCACTGAGGCAGCCGAACAGCACGAACACCCAGTTCTGGGTCTGCAG
>JADGRR010000469.1 GCA_017880745.1 Burkholderiales bacterium | reverse complement strand
TGCTGCAGCTGCTGAATGTGCACAACGCCGATACCGATGAGGTGCGCTATCTCGAGGTGGTGCGGCGCAAGACGGCAAAGCTGTTCGAGGCCGCGACCCGCCTTGGCGCAATGCTCGGCCGAGCCGCGGCGGAGACCGAGGAGGGTCTGGCGCAGTATGGCATGCACGTCGGCACCGCCTTCCAGCTGATCGACGACGTGCTCGACTATTCCGGCGACCTGCACGAGACCGGCAAGAACCTGGGCGACGATCTCAATGAAGGCAAGCCGACGCTGCCTCTGATCTACGCCATGCGCAAGGGTTCGCCCGCGCAGGCGCAAACGGTGCGGCATGCGATCGAGCAGGGCGGACGGAACGACTTCGAAGCGGTGCTCGAAGCCATCACCAATACCGGGGCGCTGGAGTATGCGCGCGGGCAGGCCAGGCGCGAAGCCGCGGCGGCGTGCGCTGCCATCGAGGACCTGTCGAGTTCAAAATACCGCGACAGTTTGCTACAATTGGCAGACTTCGCAGTCAATCGGAATCACTGACCGCGTTCGTTTTTGGGGGTTCGCCCCCGTGTGTAACACCTCGGGGTGTAGCTCAGCCTGGTAGAGTACTGCGTTCGGGACGCAGGAGTCGGAGGTTCAAATCCTCTCACCCCGACCATTTTCCCCCGCGGCTTCAAGAATTTCATTGGAGCCGTTCCGAAGGGGCGCAGATTGGACAGCCGGTCATTGGCTGGTGCGAGATGTGCAATCAGCAACTCACGCTCGCGTTCAGAACGGTTCAGCAGCGCCTGCTCCACGCCATGTCGTTCGTGTGGCAGCGCCAACTCCCGCTCCATGCGCTGTTCGCGTACCCGAAAGCGCTGATCGTTTGCACAGACCGGGACAGAGGGCCGCGCCGTTGCCGCCAAACGCGCGCCCGCCGCTATCGCAAAAGCCTGCATGCACCGACAAGTCCAGCGTTTTCGTCATGATTTGTCATCGTGTTGTTAAACATTGTTAAACCGTCTTCAATGAGTCGTTACCGGGGTGTAGAGTGCGTCGGCAAAGGTGTGAATCAATGCTCAGGCAGATTGCGGTGACCGGGGTTGGGTCCGTCTCGCGAGAGGGTCTATGGACGAACGTTATATGGGACGACGAAAGCGGATCCTCTACATCGAGGATGAGGCTGATTTGCAGTGGCTGGTAAAGCACATCCTGGAGTCGGTCGGCGGGTTCGAGGTACTGGTTTGCGGCTCCGGCGCTGAAGGCTTACGTTGTATTGAGATCTTCCACCCGGACCTGGTATTGCTGGACGTCATGATGCCGGAAATGGATGGTTTCAGCGTATTGCGCGCGCTGCGCTCAACGCCCGCGAGCGCTGCGGTACCGGTGGTATTCCTCACCGCCAGAATGCAGGAAGGCGATGAATACCTGGAACTGGGCGCGCATGGGGTGATCGCGAAACCCTTCGAGCCCAGCGGTCTGGTAGAACAGGTGCGCGCTTACACCAGGGAACCGGCCGCAGCCTAGAAAAGCGTCGATCAGCTCATGCAGGCGCACCGGGGGGCAAGATTTGACCGGTGCAGGTGGCAGCGCCCGCCCGTCCTCTCCAGCGACGCAAGCCAGATTTATTCGCGCTTTCCCGGGCCGGTAGTCAAGGCGAGGAGCCCGTAGCGAAACGCTGCCAGATCGCGCGAATTTGCTCCACCAGCGCATTCGGTTCGACCGGCTTTATTATGACGTCCAGCGCGCCGCGCCGGAGCAAGTCCTGCCGCACCTTGTCCTGTGTGTTCGCGGTGAAAAATATCATCGGGGTTGCGCCCAACCCGGGCAACTCGCGCAAGGCGTCCATAGTGGCAAGCCCGTCCATGCCTGGCATCATGACGTCAAGCAGTATCAGGTCCGGCGCGTACGCCCGCGCGGACTGTACCGCTTCCGCGCCGCTGCCGCAGACCCGCACCGCATAACCACCGCCGACCTCCAGGCTGAGACGGGTGATGAGTTGAATATCGGGGTCATCCTCGACCAGCATGATTGTTTTCAGCGGGTGTTCCATATTCGTCAAAATGCGTTTTGTCAGGACGCGCGCGCCGTGCGCCGTGTTTCCGCTTTAACGTGCGCGGCCGGCGGATGAGTCGCCAGATCGAAATAGAACGTGGTGCCTCGGCCGGGTGCGCTGACGAAATCTATTTTTCCGCCAAGCTTGTCCATAATCATCTTGCAGATGGCGAGACCCAGGCCCGTGCCGCCTCTCTGGCGCGAAGTCGAGCTGTCGGCCTGGGCAAAGCGGTCGAAGATGCGCGGTTTGAACGCATCCGGAATGCCGGGGCCGGGGTCGGTGACGCTGACGCGATAGGCGTCGCCTATGCGCTCGAGGCGAATTTCGACGCGGGCGCCGCGCGGCGAGAACTTGGCCGCGTTGGACAGCAGATTGGCCAACACTTGCATCAGCTTGTCGAAATTGGCGTTGACCCACGCCGGGCCGTGGCTGTCGGCCAGCGCCAGGCTGACGCCGTATTGCTGGGCGTAGCCCTGGTTGGCCTGGATGGCGGTGCCTAGCAGCGCCTCGAGTTCCACCGGTTCAAGCCGGATCTTCAGCGTGTCGGAGTCGAGTTTTTCCACGTCGAGAATATCGTTGATCAGCCGCACCAGGCGCTGCGAATTCTCCCTGGCGACGCGGATCAGGGTCTGGGTATCCGCGCTCAAGTCCGTCATGCGGACGAGCAGGCCGAGCGAGCCGACGATCGAGGAAAGCGGAGTGCGCAGCTCATGGCTGACTACCGATATGAACTCATTTTTCATGCGCTCGACTTCCTTGCGCGCCGAGATGTCGGCACTGGTTCCCGTCATGCGCAGGGCGCGGCCGGCGGCGTCGCGTTTCACCACCTGGCCATGGCTGAGTATCCACTTCCATCCGCCGCTGCGCGTCCTGACGCGGTGCTCGATATGGAATTCCGGGCTCGCGCCCTTCAAGGCAGCCAAGTTCATGCTGCGAAGGCGCTCAAGGTCGTCCGGATGGACGATTTCGAACAGTGACGCGGGATCGGTGAAGGTCTCTCGCGGCGCCTCGCCCAGCATTTCGGCCCAGCCTTCGCTCAGGTACAGATTGCCGTTAGCGATGTCGGCGTCCCAGATCGCCAATCTCGATCCCTGCAGCGCCAGGTCGAGGCGCTCGTTGATGCGGGTAATCTCCTCCTGCTGGCGCACGCGCTCGCTGATGTCGGAATGGGTGCCGATCATGCGCATGGGCTTGCCATCGGCATCGCGGCTGACCACCATGC
>JADGRR010000468.1 GCA_017880745.1 Burkholderiales bacterium | reverse complement strand
AGGTCCAGTCCGGCTTCCCCGCCGGCGCGCGCCACGGCACTGAAATCGATATGGCTGGTGATGTCCTGCAGTCCGGGCAGGAAAAAGGGGTCGGTGTGGGCGCGATGGCGGTAGTGGCACATCAGCGTGCCCTCGCTGCGCTGGGCATGGTAGTACTCGTGTGCGGGGAAACCGTAGTCGATCAACAGGATCACGCCGTGCGCCATCGATTGCGCGAGCGTGCGCACGAAGCCGCAGGCCACCAGCTGGATCTCGGTCCGATACCCGTCAGGCAACTGCAGCGCCTGCGCCGCCGAGCGCAACTTTGCCGCAGCGGGCCGGTAGGCCCAGGCGAAGGCTTCGTCCCTCAGCGCAACGCCGGCTTCCTCCATGCCGGAGGCGCCGGCCCTGACCATGTGCGCCGGCATCGCGTCCAGTACCTCGTTGGCGATGATCAGGCCCTGATATAACGTCGGCAGCCGGTTGAGCCAGATCACGCGCTCCAGCAGGTGCGGCACCTGCAGCGCGAGCAGATCGCGTTCGCGCTCGCGCAGGTCGGGACTGAGTTCGAGGATGTAGTAATTGCGCGGCAGCCGGTCCATTCGCTCCAACTCGGCCAGCAGGGCGGCGGCGAGCGCGCCCGAGCCGGCGCCGATTTCGAGGATCTGATCGAGGCCCGATTCCAGCACCTGCGCCGCCTGGCGCGCCAGTGTCTGGCCGTAGAGCGGAGTCATTTCGGGGGCGGTGATGAAATCGCCCTCGCGCCCGAGCTTTCTCGCGCCGGCGGTGTAATAGCCCAGGCCCGGCGCGTACAGCGCCAGCTCCATGTAGCGCGCAAACGGAATCCAGCCGCCGCTGGCGGCGATGTCGCTGCGGATCAGCGCGGCGAGCTTTTCGCTATGCGCCAACGCGTCGGCCGGCGGGGTAGGCAAGTCGGACATATTCGAGATAGGGAAGCCCTGAATTGGGGGATTTAAAAGGGGGCATAGCCCCCTTGTTCGCACCATGCATAGTGCGCGAATCCGGTAAAATCTTCAAATCATGTCGACGCAACTGCAGTACAAGACCATCCTCGTCACCGGCGCGGCCAAGCGCGTCGGCGCGGCGATTGCGCGGCGACTGCACCGGGCCGGCGCCAATCTGACGCTGCACTACCACGCGTCGGAACGCGAGGCGCACGCCTTGCAGTCCGAACTCAACCTGCAGCGGGCGCAGTCGGTGATGCTGGTGCAGGCCGATCTGCTGGAAACCGCCGGCCTCTCGGAAATCGTGAAAACCTGCGTCGAGCGCTTCGGTTCGCTCGATGCCCTGGTCAACAATGCCTCGGTGTTCTATCCGACGCCGGTCGGCACGATCAGCGCGGCCAACTGGGACGAACTGGTCGGCGCCAATCTCAAGGCGCCCTTGTTTCTCGCCCAGGCGGCGGCGCCGCATCTGAAAAAGAGCGCCGGCTGCATCGTCAACATCACCGATATCCACGCCGAGCGGCCGCTGAAGAACTATGTGGTCTACAGCATCGCCAAGGCGGGGCTGGCCGGCCTTACCAGGTCGCTCGCGCGCGAACTCGGGCCCGAGGTGCGCGTGAACGGCGTCGCGCCGGGTCCCATCGCGTGGCCCGAAGACGGATCCTTCGACGAGGTGACGCGCCAGCGCGTGATCTCGCATACGCTGCTCAAGCGCATCGGCGAGCCCGATGACATCGCCCGCGCGGTGTACTATCTGATTGCCGAAGCGCCCTACGTTACCGGGCAGATCATCGCGGTCGATGGCGGCAGAAGCGTAAATCTCTAACCCCTGATCAAACGAGGATTTCCTTCCCGTCCTCGGCGGTAAAATATTCCATGAACGCTCCTGACCACAAACAACTGGAAAAACAGCGTGTCGACGCGAACAAGCTGGAGAAGCGCCTGTGCCGCCTCGCCGGGCAGGCGATCGCCGATTTCAACATGATCGAAGCCGGCGACCGCGTCATGGTCTGCCTCTCGGGCGGCAAGGACAGCTACGGCTTGCTCGACGTGCTGCTCAAGCTGCGAGCGCGCGCGCCCATCGAGTTCGACCTCGTCGCGGTCAATCTCGACCAGAAGCATCCGGGCTATCCGGCGCAGGTCCTGCCCGATTACCTGAAGTCGCTCGGCATCGAATATTTGATCGCGGAGCAGGACACCTATTCCGTGGTCAAACGCCTGATCCCCGAAGGCAAGACCATGTGTTCGCTGTGCTCGCGCCTGCGCCGCGGCGTGCTCTACCGCCTGGCGGGCGAGCTCGGCGCAACCAGGATTGCGCTCGGCCATCATCGCGACGACATCCTGGAGACCTTTTTCCTCAATCTGTTCTTCGGCGGCAAGCTGAAGGCCATGCCGCCGAAGCTGGGCTCCGACGACGGCAAACACGTGGTGATCCGCCCGCTCGCGTATGTGAAGGAAAAGGACCTCGCGCGCTACGCCGAGGTGCGCGCCTTCCCCATCATTCCCTGCGACCTGTGCGGCTCGCAGGACCACCTGCAGCGAAAACAGGTGAAGCAGATGCTGCGGCTGTGGGAAAAGGAATTCCCGGGCCGGGTCGAAACCGTGTTCAACAGCTTGCAGCGGGTCGTACCCTCGCATCTTCTGGACCGAAAGCTGTTTGATTTCCCCGCGGTTTCTGCGGGCGGTATGGCAGCTGAAGATGGGGATAAAGCCTTTGATGCAGAAGACTTTTCCTCTATGGCGACCGTCCCGCTCAGGATTGTTTCGAGCCCAGAATAAAGCGATAAGCAACCGCAGTTTGTCAAATTCAGATTGTCATGTTAGAATTTTGGCATGAATTGCGCTGAACGATTGGTATCGATTTTCGGCAGCCAGGCCGAGGTGGCCCGGCGCCTGCGGCTGGATCGTGCAGTCGTCAATAACTGGGTTAAGTCCGGTTATGTTCCGGCGCGCTGGGCGATGGAGGTCGAGCACGCCACCGAGGGCAGGGTCGCGGCGGTCGAAGTGCTCAACGAAGCCAACGCCAAGAAGCCGGTCCGAGTCAAATCGCGCCCCGACGATCTGTTCGGGTCGCCTCTTCCAGGGAGTGACGCCATGAGTGATTTCGCACCAGCCAAACGCATCCAGTCTTTCCACCCGCCGCAGCGCACGCTGATGGGGCCCGGCCCCTCGGAAATCAATCCGCGCGTGATGGCGGCGATGAGCCTGCCGGCGATCGGCTATCTCGATCCGGTGTTCGTCGAAATGATGGAGGAACTGAAATCCCTTCTGCGTTATGCCTATCAGACCAAGAACGCGCTCACCTT
>JADGRR010000052.1 GCA_017880745.1 Burkholderiales bacterium | reverse complement strand
CGGCTGATGGCGGCAAAGCAAAACGCCTGATAGTCGGTTTCGGGCCAGAACCTGATGCAAGAATGAGCCTGCTGAACAAGGAAGGCTGCCGTCCCTTCCATATCCCCTGGATCAGAAAGCTGTTGCAATCATTGTGCAATGGCTTCCCCAAATAATGCCGGCTATTTCTGGCAAACAGGGCAGTAGAAGGTGGAGCGCTGGCCCTGGCGCAGCTGGCGGATGGCCGCGCCGCAGTTGCGGCAGGGCAGCCCGGCGCGGCCGTAGACATAATACTGTTGCTGGAAATAGCCCGAGGTACCGTCGCTGTGAACGAAATCGCGCAGGCTGCTGCCGCCAGCGGCGAGCGCCTGTTTCAGCGTCGACTTGACTGCCGCCGCGAGCGCCTCATAGCGCGCGAGCGACAGCCGCCGCGCCGGGGTGCGCGGATCGATGCCGGCGTGGAACAGGCTTTCGTTGGCGTAGATGTTGCCGACGCCGACGACAATGCTGGCGTTCATCAGGACGAGCTTGACCGCGGCCTTGCGCGTGCGCGTGGCGGCGTGCAGCACCTTGCCGGTAAACGTGTCCTCCAGCGGCTCGGCGCCAAGGCCGGCGAGCAGGGGATGGCGCGCGATATCGCCTGCCTCCCACAACACGGCGCCGAAGCGGCGCGGATCGCGCAGGCGCATTAGCCGTGTGCCCAAGAGCAGATCGAAATGGTCGTGCCGCTGTGGTTTGGCTTTGCCGTCCATGATGCGCAGGCTGCCCGACATGCCCAGATGCAGAATCAGCCAACCGGAACGCCCGTTACCGGCGCAGTCGATGAGAATGTACTTGCCGCGGCGCGCGACGCGCGCGATGCGCCGGCCGGTGACGCGAGCAGCCAGATTGCGCGGTATCGGCCAGCGCAATCTGCGCTCGCTCACGCGCACGCCGGTGATGATATTGCCCGCGAGATAGGGTTCGATGCCGCGGCGGGTGATCTCGACTTCGGGTAGTTCGGGCATGGGCTGATAGACCGGTTGTTCTTGTACTGGCGCGCAAATATACCTAATATGTACCTCCCGCGCTAAGCTATCAGCACCACCATGTCTGTTCCGCGTCTTTCCGTCCTCCCCTTGTTCCGCCTAATCCTGGTCGCCGGCTTGGGCCTGCTGCTTGCCGCATGCGCGCAAAGGCCGGTGCAGCAGGCGCCGCAGGCGGCTCAAGCGGCAACCGATCAGGACAAAGTCGAACAGCCTGCGCAAGATGCCGCCGGCGCGCCGACACCCGCCCCTGCGCCCAAGCCGGAGTTGCCAAATCAGGAGCTCACGGAAGCGCTGCTGTATGAATATCTGGTTGCGGAAATCGCCGGGCAGCGCGGCTCCATCGGCTTATCGGCGCAGGCCTACGTTGATCTGGCGAAGCGCACGCGCGATCCACGCATCGCCAGACGCGCGACCGAGGTTGCTTTGTACGCGCGCATGCCCAGCGCCGCGATCGACGCCGCCAAGATCTGGTATGAAACCGAGCCGTCCTCGATGCAGGCGCTGCAGGCGCTGGTCAGCCTGCTGATCAACACCAAACGCCACGAGGACGCCCTGCCCTATCTGCAGCAGCTGCTCGCGGCTGAAGCCGACAACACCGGTGACGGCTTTCTGCAACTGAGCCGCCTCCTCGCCAACAGCCAGGACAAGGCGCTGACCCTGACGCTGGTGCAACAGCTGGCGCAACCGTACCCGAAGCTCGCGCAGGCGCATTTTGCGGTGGCACAGGCCGCCATCGCCGCCGAGCAATGGGAGCTCGCCCTTGGCGAAGTGCGCGCCGCATCCAAGCTCAGGCCGGAATGGGGGCTGGCTGTGCTGCTCGAGGCGCAACTGCTGCAGCGGCAGTCGAATGCGCTGGCGCTGCAGCGTCTGGCCGCCTTCCTCGAGCGCTATCCCAAGGCGAAGGAAGCGCGCCTGAATTACGCGCGCGTCCTGGTGGCGGAGCGCAAGTACAACGAGGCGCGCGCCGAGTTCCAGACGCTGTCCAAGGATTTTCCCGATAACGTCGACGTAATCTTTGCCGTCGGCGTGCTGTCGCTGCAGCTGCAGGACTATGCCTTGGCGGACGCAAACTTCAAGCGCTTGCTGACCTTGCCCTACCGCGACAAGGATGCGGTGCGCATGTACCTGGGCCAGAGCGCCGAGGAGCAGAAGAATTACCCTGAGGCGCTGCGCTGGTATGACGAAGTCGCGGGCGGCGAGCAGCATCTGCAAGCGCAGATGCACTATGCGCTGGTGCTCAACAAACAAGGCAAACTGGAGGCGGCGCGCGCGTACCTGCGGCAAATTGAGGTCAGCAGCGACCAGGCGCGGGTGCAGCTGGTGCTGACTGAAGCGCAGATGCTGCGCGATGCCAACCGGCCGCGCGAGGCCTTCGATCTGATCGGGGGCGCGCTGGAGAGCGCGCCCGAGCAACCCGATCTGCTCTACGACTACGCCATGCTGGCGGAGAAGCTAGACCGCATGGACCTGCTCGAGACCAATTTAAGAAAGCTGATCAGCCTGCAGCCCGACCACGCGCATGCCTACAACGCGCTTGGCTATTCGCTGGCCGAGCGCAACCTGCGCCTGCCCGAGGCTCAGGGGCTGATAGAGAAGGCGCTGCAGTTGTCACCCGATGATCCTTTCATCATCGACAGCATGGGCTGGGTGCTGTATCGGATGGGCCAGAGCAAACAGGCGTTGGAATACCTGCGCAAAGCCTATGGCGCGCGCCCCGACCCGGAAATCGCGGCGCACCTGGGCGAGGTGCTGTGGGTCGCAGGCGAGCATCGGGAAGCCGAGAAAATCTGGCTGGAGGCGACGAAAAAAACGCCGGGCAACGACGCCCTCAACAGCACGATCAAGCGCTTTAAACCTTAGGCCGGACGAAGCGAAACCAAACAGAGTGTCTCCTGCAGCGGGGTTTAAGGTCTTGGTCATGCGATCCGCACTTTTCTGGGTGTGGCTGCTCCTTGCCGGATGTGCCGCAGTCCAAGAGCAGCCGGTGCCGGCGGGACCTATAGGCGACGCCTTCTATCTTTCCGGCCGGGTGTCGGTCAAATACGGCGCCGAGGCGGCGAGCGGCAAAATCGTCTGGCAGCATGACCCGGCGAACGACGATTTGCTGTTCTCGACGCCGCTGGGCCAGGGCGTGGCACGCATCGTCCGGCGCGATGCTCTGGTGAGCCTCACCACTTCGGACCAGAAGGTGTATCGGGCGGGCGACGTGGAGACGCTGACCGAGCAGGTGCTGGGCTGGCGCCTGCCGCTCACGGGCCTGCCCGACTGGGTGCGCGGCCGCGCGGCCGCGGGCGCGCCGGCGGAAACGCGGTTGGACAACTCGCAGCGTCTCGCCGAACTGAGGCAATCCGGCTGGGTGGTGGAGTTCCTTGAGTACAAGAGCGCGAACGGGCCACCGGCGCTGTTGCGCCTGTCGCGCCAGGACGTGGAGATCCGCCTGGTGATCGACCAGTGGCGGGTCGAACCGTGAGCGGCTGGCAACAGGCCTGGCCCGCGCCGGCCAAGCTCAACTTGTTTCTGCACGTCACCGGGCGGCGCGCCGACGGATATCACAACCTGCAGACCGCGTTCCGGCTGATCGATTTGGCCGACACGCTCCGATTCACCGAGCGCACCGACGACAAAGTCACGCTACGCCGGCCGCTGGCGGGTGTTCCGCCCGAGCAGGACCTGTGCCTGCGCGCCGCGATGCTGCTCAAACAGGCGACCGGGCATCGGGGCGGCGTCGAAATCGAACTGGACAAAAGCATCCCCATCGGAGGGGGGTTGGGCGGCGGCAGTTCGGACGCGGCCACCACGCTGGTCGTGCTCAATCACCTATGGCGGCTGGGCCTGAAACGCGCGGAACTGCAGCAACTGGCGCTCAAACTGGGCGCCGATGTGCCAGTATTCGTGTTTGGCGAGAACGCGTTTGCCGAAGGCGTAGGCGAGCAACTGACGCCGCTTGCGCTTCAGGCCGCCTGGTATCTGGTGCTGGTGCCTCCGGTGCAGGTGCCGACCGCCGCTGTTTTTGCCGCCCCCGAATTGACATGGGAGGCAAAACCAATCAGAATTACGGCCTTTTTCGACGGGCTGAAACAACGCGCCCTGCGTAACGACCTCGAGCCCGTGGTGAGCAAACGCTATCCTGAAGTGGCGCGCCATCTGGCCTGGCTGAGACAGCATGGCGAGGCGCGCATGAGCGGTTCCGGGGCCTGCGTATACGCCGAATATTCCACTGCATCCGCGGCGCACGCGGCGCAAGCGCAGCTTCCGCAGGCGATGCGCGGATTCGTGGCGCGCGGCTTGGAGCGTCATCCGCTGCATGAGTTGACCGAGTAGCCGGGTATTGAAAAAGGGGGCACGCCCCCTTTTATATCCCCCAAGTCAGAGCCTGTTGAGATGGGAGCGTTTTCGTAATCGAGTTATTTTTAGGCTGTTTCGATAGTTTTTCAACAGCCTGTTAGAGTTTGGGGAGTCGCCAAGTGGTAAGGCACCGGATTTTGATTCCGGCATTCGTAGGTTCGATCCCTACCTCCCCAGCCAGAATTTGACGAACCTGCCGTGGTGAGCGGTGGGTGTGGGCGGGCAGTCCCCGTTCTCATGCGACTAGGTTCCCGATATGGTTTACGACCACCTGATGATTTTTGCCGGCAGCGCCAATCCGCAATTGGCTGCTGCGGTGGCGAAGCGACTCAATATCCCCCTGGGCAACGTCAGCGTCGGCCGCTTCTCCGACGGCGAGGTGATGATCGAGCTGATGGAGAACGTGCGCGGCAGGGACTGCTTCGTGCTGCAATCGACCTGCACGCCCACCAACGACAATCTGATGGAAGTGCTGATCATGATCGATGCGCTGAAACGCGCATCGGCCGCGCGCGTCACCGCCGCGATCCCGTATTTCGGCTACGCCCGCCAGGATCGCCGGCCGCGCTCGGCGCGCGTAGCCATCAGCTCCAAGGTGGTGGCCAACATGCTGGAAGCGGTGGGCGTGGACCGGGTGCTCACCATGGATCTGCACGCCGACCAGATCCAGGGCTTTTTCAACGTGCCGGTGGATAACATTTACGCCGCGCCCATCCTTTTGGGCGATTTATGGAAGCACGGCTATGAGGACCTGCTGGTGGTTTCGCCCGATGTCGGCGGCGTGGTGCGCGCGCGCGCGCTGGCCAAGCGGCTGGAATCGGACTTGGCCATTATCGACAAACGCCGACCCAAGGCGAACGTGGCCGAGGTGATGAACATCATCGGCGACGTCAAGGGCCGCACCTGCGTCATCATGGATGACATGGTGGACACCGCCGGCACGCTGGCCAAGGCGGCGCAGGCGCTCAAGAGCGAGGGCGCGGTCAAGGTGCTCGCTTACTGCACCCACCCGGTGCTCTCGGGCGGCGCCGTAGAGCGCATCGCCAATTCGGCGCTGGACGAGGTGGTCGTCACGGACTCCATTCCGCTGCGCGAGGACGCGAAGAAATGCAGCAAAATACGCGTGCTTTCCGTCGTCGACCTGCTCGCGGAAACGATACTGCGCATCAGCAACGAGGACTCGGTGAGTTCCTTGTTCAGCGAGTGAGGAACAGTCATTAGGCAGAAATTTTGGGTTTTTCAAACGGCGGTACCTGGTCGCGGGACCGCCATAACCAGGAGTGCAACATGCAAATCGAAGTCAACGCGCACAAGCGCACCAAGCAGGGCACCGGAGCGAGCCGCCGCCTGCGCCGTGAAGGCAAGACCCCCGGAATCGTCTACGGGGGCAAACAGCCGGCGGTCGTCATCGAGCTCGATCACAACGCGCTGTACCACCAGCTGCGCCAGGAGGCTTTCCACGCTTCCGTGCTCACGCTCAATCTGGAGGGCGCGAAGGAGCAGGTGCTGTTGCGCTCAGTCAACATGCACCCGTTCAGGCTCGAGGTCCAGCACATCGATTTCCAGCGCGTGCTGGCCGACGTGGCAATCCAGATGAAAGTGCCGCTGCACTTCATCAACGCCGAGCAGTCGCCAGGGGTGAAGCTGTCCGGCGGTATCGTCAGCCACGTCATGAGCGAGCTCCAGATCCGCTGCCTGCCGGCGGACCTGCCCGAGTTTATCGAAGTCGATCTGAAGGACATGGCGATCGGCGCCACCGTGCACGTCAAAGACCTGCAGTTGCCCAAAGGCGTGGAAGTAGTCCTCCACGGCAGCGAGAACCCGCCGGTCGCGGTGGTGCAAATCCCGCGCGCGATGGTGGCGGACGAAGCAGCCGACGCTGCTGTGGCCGAAGCCGCGGTGGCGGCTTCCGAGGTTCCCACCAGCAAGCAGTCGGCCGAACCGGCCGCTGCGGAAAAGGGCGCGGACAAGGGCGGGGACAAAGGCGAGAAGAAGTCAGAGAAATCGGACAAGAAATAGGAGTCCATTGCGATACGGGGGGATGTCCCCCGAGGGGACTTTTCCGTCTCCCGTCAAGCGGGACCGAGGAAGCGGGATCGAGACCTTCGGGGCGCCTTCCCTCGTGTTCCCCTGTGTCAGACGCCGTTTCAGCAATCCCGAACCGTTGTCTGAACAGTTTGTCCGCTTCGACAACAGGCAGAGGCCAGCGCCTCTGCCTGTTTTTTTAGAGTGGCGCCAACATGCCGATCAAACTCATCGTCGGCCTGGGCAATCCGGGCAAGAAGTACGAGAGCACGCGCCACAATGCCGGTTTCTGGCTGGTCGAGCGGCTGGCGGCGCGGCATCGGCTCACGCTGAGGAAGGAAGCCAAGTTCCACGCACTGGCGGCCAGGCTAGAGACCGCGTCAGGGTCCGCGTGGCTGCTGCTTCCCCAGACCTGGATGAATGAATCGGGCACGGCGGTGAGTGCGCTGGCGCAGTTCCACAAGATCGGTGCCGACGAAATCCTGGTGGCGCACGACGAGCTCGATCTGCCGCCCGGAGGGGTGAAGATCAAACAAGGCGGCGGCCACGCTGGTCATAATGGCCTGCGCGACATCATCGAGAAGCTGGGCACGCCGGATTTCTGGCGCCTGCGTATCGGCATCGGCCATCCGCGCGATATCGCTGCGAGTGAACAGGAGGTAGTCGATTTCGTGCTCCACCCGCCGCGCAAGGAAGAACAGGAGTCGATCGACGCGGTGATCGACCGCGGCGTCGCGGTGTTCGACCTGATACTCGCGGACAACATGGCGGCGGCAATGCACAAGCTGCATACCAAACCCAAACCGCAAACACCGGAGATTCCAAAGTAAGCGGCATGAATTGAACGAGGGGGCTAGGCCCCTTGTCCCCCAAGGGGACTTTCCCCTCAAGGGGGATCGAGACCTTCGGGGCGCATATCCCTCAAACTAATTTAAGGCCTCACACATGTCTCTCAAATGCGGTATCGTCGGCTTGCCGAACGTCGGTAAGTCAACGTTGTTCAACGCACTCACCAAGGCCGGCATCGCGGCGGAGAACTACCCTTTCTGCACCATTGAGCCCAACGTCGGCATCGTCGAGGTGCCGGATGCGCGGCTGGCGCTACTGGTGTCCATAGCCAAACCGCATAAAACCATTCCTGCGGTGGTGGAGTTCGTCGACATCGCCGGCCTGGTTGCCGGCGCGTCCAAGGGCGAGGGCCTGGGCAACAAGTTTCTCGCCAACATCCGCGAAACCGACGCCATTGCCCACGTCGTGCGCTGTTTCGTCGACGACAACGTGGTGCACGTCGCCGGCAAGATCGATCCGGTGAGCGATATCGAGACCATCAACACCGAGCTTGCGCTGGCCGATCTGGCGACCGTGGAAAAAACCATGTCGCGCTACGTCAAGCTGGCGAAGTCCGGCGACAAGGAAGCGCAGCGCATCATGGCGGTGCTGGAAAAAGTGCTGCCGGTGCTGAACCAGGCCAGGCCGGCGCGCAGCCTGGCGCTTTCGCGCGAGGAGCAGCAGGTGCTCGAGCCGCTGTGCCTGATGACGGCCAAGCCCGCCATGTATGTCGCCAACGTCGATGAAAAGGGCTTCCACGACAACCCGCTGCTCGCCCGGGTGGAGGAATACGCCAAGGCGGAGGGCGCGCCGGTGGTGGCGATCTGCGCCGCAATCGAGGCGCAGATGGCTGACTTGGACGATGAGGAGAAACTGATTTTTCTCGCCGACATGGGCCTGGAAGAACCGGGTCTCAACCGCCTGATCCGCGCCGGGTACACGCTGCTCGGCTTGCAGACCTATTTCACCGCCGGCCCGAAGGAGGTGCGCGCATGGACCGTGCAGATCGGCGCGACCGCGCCGCAGGCCGCCGGCGTGATCCACACCGACTTCGAACACGGCTTCATCCGGGCTGAGGTCATCTCATACGCCGATTTCATCGCCTGCAAGGGCGAGCAAGGGGCGAAGGAAGCCGGCAAGATGCGCCTTGAAGGCAAGGACTACGTGGTGCGCGACGGCGACGTCATGCATTTTCGCTTCAACGTTTAAGCGCATCCGGCGATCCCGCCGCCATGAGCGGCGCTCGCGATTTCACGCGTCAAACGTCGAAAATTCGTCGCCAACGTCCATGGCGAATGAAATCGAATCGCCAATGTGCCCACTGTCGTTGGCATCTTCGAACCGGGGGCGAGCCGAGAACACGAATTCGGTTTCCTCCAGTTCGGGTATTTCCTCGAGAGAATAATCAGCGCGCCTGGTCTTCACAATGCCTCCTTTCAATGAGATTCATCCACCTTTTCCGGGGTGGCGACAACATCGTCGTTCGCATCGGTGAGATGCGCTCCCGACCCTTCATTTCAGCGAACTACGAACGCAGTCTAGCCATGACGACGGCTCGAAGCAGCCAGGCAAAACCCGCATTCGGCGAGGTTAAAGGCTGCACTGCGGCGTGAAGGCTATCAAGGAGTCCGGTGCCGAGGTCTGTCCGGTGTCCAGGAAGCTTTGAACCAGAGTGTCGCCGCCAGCAGAGACCGGTTGCTCAACTGTCGCCGCCAATCAAATGCTGCGTCAGCAACCGCCATTCCTCGGCCGAGCGCAACGGCAGCGCCACCGGTTCCGGCTTGAAAATACGCTCTGCATCGGCCCGAGGCGGCTCTGGCGCTTGGCGAGGAAGCGCTGCGAGTATTTGAGCAAATGCTCGTCGTAGTTGCGCTAAATACCGCCGAGGCACAGATACTTGACCACGAGAAAGTCTTCGATGCCGTACTTGGAGCCTTCGCGCCCGATGCCCGATTCCTTTACGCCGCCGAACGGCGCCACCTCGGTGGAGATGAGCCCGGTGTTGATGCCGACGATGCCGTATTCCAGCGCCTCGGCCACGCGCCAAACGCGGCCGATGTCGCGGCCGTAGAAATAGGCTGCGAGACCGAATTCGGTGTCGTTCGCCAGCCGGATCGCCTCGGCCTCGTCCTTGAAGCGGAACAGCGGCGCCACTGGACCGAAGGTTTCCTCGCGCGTCACCTGCATGCTGGTGATGACGCCGGTGAGCACCGTGGGCTCGAAGAACAGGCCGCCCAAGGCATGGCGCTTGCCGCCGGTGAGAACTTTCGCGCCCTTGGCAAGCGCGTCGGCGATGTGCTCCTCCACCTTGGCTAGCGCATCCGCGTTGATCAGCGGGCCGGTGGTGACGCCGGCTTCCCTGCCGTCGCCGACCTTGAGCGCCTTCACCTTTTCGGCCAGTTTCGCGGCGAAGGCGTCGTACACCTTGTCCTGCACCAGGATGCGGTTGGCGCAGACGCAGGTCTGGCCGTTGTTGCGATACTTGGAAATGATCGCGCCTTCGACGGCCGCGTCCAAATCGGCGTCTTCGAACACGATGAAAGGCGCATTGCCGCCCAGTTCCATCGAGGTCTTTTTCACCGTACTGGCGCATTGCGCCATTAGTTTCTTGCCGATTTCGGTGGAGCCGGTGAAGGTGAGCTTGCGCACGAGCGGATTGGTGCTCATCTCGCCGCCGATGGCGCCGGCCGAGCCGGTCACGATCGAGAGCACGCCTTTCGGCACGCCGGCGCGCTCGGCCAGTTCGGCCATGGCGAGCGCCGAGTAGGGCGTGGCGGAGGCGGGCTTCACCACCATGGTGCAGCCCGCGGCGAGCGCCGGACCGGCTTTGCGCGTGATCATGGCGGCGGGAAAGTTCCACGGCGTGATCGCGACGCACACGCCGATCGGCTCTTTCAGCACCACGATGCGCTTGTCGGCCTGGTGCTGCGGTATGGTATCGCCGTAGATACGTTTGCCTTCCTCGGCGAACCACTCGATGAAGGAGGCGGCGTAGGCGATTTCCCCGCGCGACTCCGTGAGCGGTTTGCCCTGCTCCGCGGTCATGAGTTGCGCCAGATCTTCCTGGTTGGCCATCATCAGTTCGAACCAGCGGCGCAGGATCACCGAGCGCTCCTTGGCGGTCTTGGCGCGCCAGGCGGGGAAGGCCGCGTTGGCGGCCGCGATGGCGCGGCGCGTCTCCGCCACGCCCATCTTGGGCACGGTGCCGAGCACAGCGCCGTCGGCGGGATTCTTCACCGCAATGGTGGACTGGTCGTCAGCGTCCAGCCATGCCCCGCCGATGTAGCACTGCTGGCGGAACAGCGTGGAATCCTTCAGTTCGAGTTGCGCCAAGCGCGCGGCTTTCGGGGCATTCATGGCGTTCTCCGCAGGCTCGGATGATGCTCGCCCGGATGGGCGGTGGATGAGTTTCATTCTAGCGCAAAAGCGCCGATGCACCCCGAGGCTAGCCCGGACAGCGTCGCCCGGGGCAGTTGTTACGCTGGAATGGCAGAGGTGACGCGGCCGGCTTCCAGGTAGGCGTCTTGCGTGTCGCGGATATGGCGCTTCAATATCGTCTGCGCCTGGCCGAGCTTGCCTTCGCGAATCTGTTTGACGATGATCGCGTGATTGGCCTGGCAGTGTCCGATCTGCTCGCTATTTGCCGGCAGACGCCAGCGCAGGGCGTGGATTTTATGTTCGATCAGCCGATAGGCGTCGCGCAAATAGGCATTGTTCGAGCGCTGAACGATGATGCCGTGGAATTCGGCATCGAGTTCGGGGAGTGCGCGTGCACCGGCCGAGCGGTGCGCTTCCTTCATGGTGCGCAGATTCTTTTCCAGCGCCGCGATCAGCCCCTTCCGGTCGGCCGCCAGCGCTTCGGCCAGCGCTGCGGCCTCGAGGATTTCGCGAAAACGGCAGATTTGCGCCACGTCCTCCGCGCCGACGCGAAACACGTAGGTGCCGCGCTGCGGGTGTATGTCCACCAGGCCGTCGGCGCGCAACCGCAACAGCGCTTCGCGCACCGGGGTCTTGCTGATGCCGAGCTCCAGCGCCAGGGCGGCTTCCGATATCTGTCCGCCCAGGCTGAGCTTGCCTTCGACGATGGCGGCTCGGATGCGCTCTACCGCCATGTCGGTGAGCGATTTGGGCCGCTCGATTTTTGTCGCAGAAGTCATTTGCTGCCCTCGCCTGCTGTGCGCCAGCCGCATCATACCGCAGTTCGCCGACCTCACATAGTATATCTGAGATATGATATAGTGGTTCTGAACGGAGCGCTCAGGCGGGAGAAACAGGCGAATGGCAACAGGGG
>JADGRR010000051.1 GCA_017880745.1 Burkholderiales bacterium | reverse complement strand
CCGCTGGTGGCCGGGGGCGCCGGCGCCACCGCCCTCGCGCTGAACGACCGGCGCACGGTCGGCGCGCAGACCGAGGACAAGGAAATCGACCTGCGCGGCGAAAGCCGCGTCAACGACCGCTTCGGCGACAGGGTGCATATCAACGTCACCAGCTTCAACCGCAACGTGCTGCTCACCGGCGAAGCACCCGACGCCGCCACCAAGACGCAGATCGAAAGCATCGTGCGTGAGATCCCCAACGTGCGCGGTGTGGTCAACGAGATTCAGGTGGCCGGCGTAAGCTCGTACACCGCCCGCGGCAACGACAGCTACCTCACTTCCAAGGTCAAAGCGCGCTTTGTCGACAACGGCGGCAATTTTTCGATCAACCAGGTCAAGGTGGTGACCGAAGGCAGCGTGGTCTACCTGCTGGGACTGGTCACGCGCAGGGAAGCCGACGCGGCGGTGGAAATCACCCGCACCACCGGCGGCGTGCAGAAGGTGGTGCGCGTGTTCGAATACGTCGAGGAACCGACGAAGTGACGCGCAAGGGGAACAGTCCAAGTCGTTGCGATTCATCCTGCGCCCGTTCCCCATCACGCATCGCTTGAATGCGTGACCGACCTGAATTCGAGGGAAAACTGTGCGAGCCGGCGCAACTCGCCGGCAGGATCGCGGCCCTCGAGCGCCCGCTGGTATTCACCAACGGCGTATTCGACATCCTGCATCGCGGCCACGTCACCTACCTCGCGCAGGCCCGCGCCCTGGGCGCGAGCCTGATTGTCGCCGCCAACAGCGACGCCTCGGCCAGGCGCCTGGGCAAGGGCGATGACCGGCCGATCAACCGACTCGAGGACCGCATGGCCGTGCTCGCCGCCCTGCAGGCGGTGGATCTGGTCACCTGGTTCGACGAAGACACGCCGCTCGCACTGATCCTCGCCTGCCGGCCCGAAGTGCTGGTGAAAGGCGGCGACTGGAAACCCGAAGCCATCGTCGGCGCGAGGGAAGTCGTCGCTTGGGGCGGCGCGGTCCACTCGATCCCGTTCCTGTTCCAGCGCTCGACCACCACGACCCTGAATAAGATACGCGGCCGTTTGGATCCGTAGCGGTACTTTCGTTGGGCACAGGGCGGCAATCCCGCGGGAGACAAGCGCGGCAGCCAGGGGAGTAACATGAACCAGATGGCCACTTCGCCGCAGGAACTGCTGCAACGCATCGCGGCCAATATCGAACAGGTCATATCCGGCCAGGCCGCTGCGGTGCGCAAAATCCTCGCCGCCTTCATCAGCGGCGGCCACGTGCTGCTGGAAGACAATCCGGGTACCGGCAAGACCACGCTCGCCAAAGCCCTGGCGCGCTCGATCGGCGCCGAGTTCAAGCGCGCCCAGTTCACGCCGGATCTGCTGCCATCCGACATTCTCGGCGTGTCGGTATTCAACCCCGGGGACCAATCGTTCCACTTTCACCCGGGGCCGGTGTTCACCCAGATCCTGCTCGCCGACGAGATCAATCGCGCCAGCCCGCGCACCCAGTCGGCGCTGCTCGAAGCCATGGCCGAAGGCCAGGTGAGCGTGGAGGGCCAGACCCATGCCCTCTCCGAGTTGTTCTTCGTCATCGCCACGCAGAACCCGGTGGAGTTCCGCGGCACCTACCCCTTGCCGGAAGCGCAGATGGATCGCTTCGCCCTGCGCCTGTCGCTGGGCTACGTCGCGCCCGAGGCCGAGGTGGAGATCCTGTCGGCGCAGGAAATCGCGCACCCGCTCACGCGCATCTCCGCCTGCATTTCGGTGCCCGACGTGCTGATGCTGAAGCAGCGCGTCAAAGCGGTGCGCGCAAGCGCCGAGCTCAAGCGCTACGCAGTCGACCTGGTGCGCGCCACGCGCGGCGCCGCCCCGGTGCTGCTGGGCGCCGGACCGCGCGCCTCGCTCGCACTCATCCACACGGCCCAGGCGCTGGCGCTCGCCGACGGCGAGGAATTCGTGCGCCCCGAGCATATTCGCGAAATCGCGGTGCCGGTGCTGGCGCACCGGCTCGCGCTCGCGCAAGAAGCGAAATTCTCCGGCATCACAGCGCAGGGCATCGTCGAAGACATCCTGAAAACCATTCCGGTCCCGGCGTAAGCCCCAACACTGGCAGCAACGAGAATGTTGGCTGAGTAATTTGACCTCTGCGGTCAGCAATTTTTATTTTCCGATTGCCATGTGGCGACTCTCATACCGGATATTCAGCGCCGTTTCCGGAATCTGGTTGTGGATGACGCGGCGCTTTACCGCCGCCGGCTTTCTCGCGCTCGGCACCCTGGTAACTGCAGGCGCGCTGGGCATCGACACCAATCAGACGCTGGCCTACCAGATTTTCACCTTCCTCTGCGCGCTGCTCGCCGCCGCCATGTTGGCGGCAATGCTGCTGCGCCCCAAATTCCAGGTCGCGCGCGTGCTGCCGCGCATGATCACCGCAGGTCAGGCATTTGATTATCGGCTGCGGGTGAAAAACCTGGGCACGCGCCGGGCCGACGGGCTCGTCCTGCTGGAGGACCTCTGCGATCCGCGCCCGGCTTTTGCCGAGTTCCGCTCCGCGCTCAGGTTCCCCACTTACCGCGGCTGGTGGCGGCTGGCGCTGCGCAATCAGATCGCGGATATCGACGAAACCACCCTGCCCGCGCTGGCGCCGCGCGCCGAGGCCGAGGTGCGCGTGCAAGGTCTCGCCTACCGGCGCGGCACGCTCAGACTCGAGGGCGCCACCGTCGCGCGCGCCGACCCGCTGGGGCTGTTCCGCAGCCTGGCGCGCGTGGCGCTGCCGGACAAGGTCGTCGTGCTGCCGCGCCGCTACAGCCTGCCGCAGCTCAACCTGCCCGGGGCACGGCGCTACCAGCATGGCGGCGTCACGCTCGCCTCGTCGGTGGGCGAATCCGAGGAGTTCATGAGCCTGCGCGACTACCGCCCGGGGGACCCGTTGCAGCGCATCCACTGGAAGAGCTACGCCCGCAGCGGTAAGCCGGTGGTGAAGGAATTCCAGGACGAATTTTTCGAACGCCACGCGCTGGTGCTCGATACCTTCACCGGCCGCGACGATGCCGTGTTCGAGGAAGCCGTATCGCTCGCCGCCTCCTTTGCCTGCACCCTGGACACGCAGGAATCCCTGCTCGACCTGATGTTCGTCGGCACGGAAAGTTATTGCTACACCGCCGGCCGCGGCCAGATGCAGCAGGGAAGCCTCCTCGAAATCCTGGCCGGCGTGCGCGCCTCTGCAGACGGGACTTTTCGCAGGCTGCACGACGCAGTGCTCGCGCGGCGCGCCGCGCTCTCGGGCGGCGTCCTGATCCTGCTTGCCTGGGACGAGGCGCGGCAGGCGTTGGTCCGCGCGCTGCAGCAAAGCGGACTGCCGCTGAAGGTGCTGGTCGTGAGCGAACGCGACGTCGAGGCGGCGCCCGCCTGGTTGCGCGTGCTCGCGCCCGGGAAAATCCAGGAAGGGCTGGCCGAGCTGTGAACACGCCCCCGTTCCTGCTCGCGGCGGCGGCGCTGTTCTGGGGCGCCCAGACCGGCAACTGGCTGGTGGCCGCCGCCAGCGCCGCCTTGCTCGAAGCGCCGCGCTACGTCGCACGGCGCTGGCACCTGGAAACGGCGGAGTTCATTCGCGTGGCCGACTTCTGCACCGTGCTGCTGTTTGCGATCGCAGTCTATCTTTATTTCACCTTCGGCAACCCGCGCGCCGTCACACTGCTGTTCCAGTGGATGCCGGTCATCGTGCTGCCGCTCGCGCTGGCGCAGGCCTGGAGCACAGCGCGCGCGCTCGACCTGTCGGTGCTGTTCTGGAGCCTGCGCCGCAATCCGATGCGCCGAGCGATCAAGCTCAACCTCGCCTATCCCGCTTTCGCGCTGTGGCTGCTCGCCGCAAGCGCCGCCAACCGGCAGGACGCGGCGTTCTACCTCGGGTTGACGCTGCTCACGGCATGGCCGCTGCTGCTCGCGCGGCCGCGCAGCTACGCGGCGCCGATCGCGGCGGGCATGCTGCTCGCCGCCGCGCTCGCGGGCTTCGGCGGGCAACTCGGCCTGCACCGGCTGCAGCAATGGCTGGAAGCGGCAGTGCCGGAATGGATGGCGGGCGGCGCGCGCACCGATCCTTACCGCAGCACCACCGGCATCGGCACCATCGGCGATCTCAAGCTGTCGCAGCGCATCGTGCTGCGGGTCGAGGCCGATCCCGCTGTCAGCGCACCCATCCTGCTGCACCGCGCGAGCTACGACGATTACCTGGGCGGCACCTGGGTCGCGCGCGACGCCCGGTTCGCGCAGCTTGCGCCGGTCGGCGGCGCAACGCTTGGAAGTACTTCCGCCTGGAAACTGAACGATACGCGGGAGCCGGTGTTGCAGGTCACGCTGCACGAGGATTCCGACGGCAATCCGGTGCTGTCGCTGCCGGCGAACACGGCGCGCATCGAAGGCCTGGCCGCGATCGAAATGAAAATGAACGCGCTCGGCGCGGTGCAGATCGAGCACAAGCCCGGCTTGTTCAGCTATCGCGCGCAGGTCGGCAGCAGCAACTCCGCCTACGGTCCGCCGACGCCGCGCGACCTGGGCATCCCGAAAGCCGAAGCCGCCGCCGTAGCCCTGATCGCAAACGAGCTCGGGCTCGCCGCGCTGACGCCGGCGCAGGTGCTGGCAACAGTGAAACAATTTTTCACCGATCGCTTCGAATATTCGACCTGGCTGGGCAAGCCCGCGGGCGGGCGTACGCCGCTGTCCGGGTTTCTGCTCGCCACGCGCGCCGGACATTGCGAGTACTTCGCCAGCGCCACCGTATTGTTGTTGCGCGCGGCGGGTATACCTGCGCGCTATGCCACCGGCTTCTCGGCTCAGGAATGGAGCAAGCTCGATCACGCGTACGTGGTGCGCGAACGGCATGCCCATGCCTGGGTGCGCGCTTGGGTCGGCGGCGCCTGGCGGGACGTCGATACCACCCCGCCTACCTGGTTCGCCGCCGAAGCCGCAGGCTCGCCCTGGTGGTCGCCGCTAGCCGATGTGTGGTCGTGGGCGCGCTTCAGCCTGTCGGCGTGGTCGGCGCGCGCGGGCGAACGCGGCTGGTCCGGAGGCTTGATCTGGGTCGCGTTGCCGCTGCTTGCATGGCTGGCCTGGCGCACGCTGCGCGGCCGGCGTGCCGACACTGCGGCAGCAACGGGCGAAGCAGGATTGAACAGGCCGTGGCCTGGCCAGGACTCCGAGTTCTATCTGATCGAGCGCCGCATGGCCCAGCTCGGCCATCCGAGGCAGAACGCGGAAGCAGTGACCGAATGGCTGGCGCGGATCGCAGCGCAGCCGGGCGCCGCAGCCTTACAGCGGCTCGCGCGGCTGCATTATCGCCATCGCTTCGATCCCGCAGGCCTGTCCGCGGCCGAGCGCGAAACCTTGCGCACGGAGGCGCTCTCCTGGCTCGCGCAGCATCCGCTGAAATCTACATAGGGTTGTGCTTGCGCATCAGCCGCGCGGTCTCGGCGGTCACGCTGTCACCGCTAGCCTCGAGCTCGCGCGCGATGCGCTCGCGTTCGGCCGGATTCTTGTCCTGCGACAGCTTGTAGCGCGCATCGATCCGGGTCGCGGCGAGGGAGAAGGAGACGATGGCGGCGAGCCTGGCGTCGAGGTAGCTCTCGGGCAGCTCGGCCATCTGCGTGAGGTAATCCGCATCGTGCTGGCGGATGAGTTTCTGCTGCAACTCGATCTTGGCCGCGCGCTCTTCGATCAGCACCGGCCGGCCGTAAGCGTGCACGGCGACATAGTTCCAGGTAGGCACGTTCTGCCGGCTGTCGTAGAGCCGCGGCGAGACATAGGCATGCGGCTGCATGAATATCACCAGGGCTTCGGCGCCGGCGGCAAAATCGCGCCACTGCGGATTCGCCTTCGCCATGTGCGCGAGCAGCGTGATCCGGCCGCCCTCCTCCTCGATCACGAAGGGCAGATGCGTGGCCGTCAGTCCGCCGGCGCCGGAGGTCGCCAGCGCCGCGAAGGAGTAGGCGCGCATATAGGCGAGCAGCGCCGCGCGGTCTTCGAGCTGATTGTGCTTAGGTATGTACATGCCGGGATTCAGCCTTTCTTTTCATCCGCTGCGCACTCGCGCACCTCGGTGCCCGCAAAACCCTGTTTCAGTTCGTTCAGCTTCGCCGCCAGGGTCGCATTGGCCTCGCGCACCTGGAAATAGTTCTTGCTGAATTGCGTCGCGCGCGTGCCGATGGTGGCGCTCTTCACACCCTTGGCGCGCAAGGCATCGCGGCGGGCCGTTGCCGCTTCCTCGGTCTTGAACACCCCGAGCGAAACGGCGTTGCGCCATTTCGGGTCGTCCGGCACGACGAAATAATCGTCCACACCCAGGCGCTTCAGCTCGCCCGCCTTCTGCGTCGCGGCCTGGCGGCTGGCGAGCGGCGGGATATAGACCCAGAAACCCGCGGCGTCATCCTGCGTGCGCTGGGTCAGCTTCGGGCCGAGTCCGAGCGGCTCGAGCGCCTGCCCCGCGCGCGCCACATCGCCGCCGACGAATGCGCCCCATTCGAGACAAACGGTGGCCACCTTCGGCGGCTCGGGCTTGCGTGTGAGTGCGCTCACCTGCTCGGGCATGAGCAGGCGGATTTTTTCCGGGTTGAGCTGCTGGCCGATGATCTGCGCGTCGCCGTTCGCCTCGACGCCGGCGCCGAGCCGGGCATAGGCGAAGAACGCCACATTGGCCAGCGCGAGGATGAAAAACACGGCACGCATCGGGTCAGGTCTTCTGCATGCCGGGCACCCGCTCGCGTGCCTCCCGCATCAGCGCCTGGCTGATGCAATGCAGTCCCTCGAGCACGAGATTGTCATGGTAGCGGAATACGATGGCGAGGTGCGGCGTCAGCGCCTTGGCCGCCCCGCCCGAGACCAGGCACAGCAGATCCGCGTGCTCGCGCCGATACAAATCGTAGATCCGCTCCACCGCCCCGGCCTGAGCGTGCTGGCAGCCGCTGACGATGGCATCGACGGTCTGGGTCGGGTACTCGGTGTACACGCCGTCGGCATCGGGCAGGGCCGCGGTTTTTTCGTGCAGCGAACGCAACATGGTGCCGACGCCCGGCATGATGCAGCCGCCGGCGAATTGGCCCTGCGCGGTGAGCAGGTCGATGGTGGTGGCGGTGCCGCAACATACCACCAGCACCGCGCGCCCCGCTTGCAGCGCACGCGCGCCGATCAGCGCCGCCCAGCGGTCGCTGCCCAACTGCGCCGGGTTGCGGTAGCCGTTCCTGACCCCGCATTGCTCATCTTTCGGGATCACCCAGTACGGCGGCGGTGCGTCGGGCCAGATTTCCAGCAGGCGCAGCATGGTTGCGCGCACGCGCGTGCCGGCAACGTTCGAAATCACGATTTGGGCCGGCGCGGAGTACTTGCGCAATTGCGCCGCCAGCGCCGGAATTTCCTGCAGCAGCGCGTGGCCGGAATCGAGACAACTCGCGTGCGCGGTCGCGTCCGCATTCGCTTTGTAGCGGCCCCACTTGACGAAGGTATTGCCGATGTCGACCAGCAGGTTGTATGGCTTGTTCATGTTGGCAGGGGCGGAAAAGGTCGCTAATTCTACGGCGAATCGCGCCTAAATAATATCCAGCGGATAAATCGGCCGCGCGAGCTTGCGGTAGCGGTATACCGACAGGTCGGCATTGGTGACGCCGGCGCCGGCGCACTCGACGATATGCGCGGCAATCGGCTTGAAGCCGGCGCGGTAGTGGATGCGCGACTTGAGCATGATGAACTGTTTCTTCGTCGGTTCGATGCCGCAATGGCGGAAAATCACCAGGTCGAAGGGCTCGTGATGGCGCTCGGTGACGACAATCTGCGCGCGCCCGGTGTCGAGCACCGCGGTGCGCCCGAGATGGCTTTTCAGGCCGGTATACATTGGCCCGGTGAACACGATTTCGCCGTCGGTGATATTGCGCACGCGGCCGGCGAGCTCGAGCGGCCTGCCCGCCAGGCCGATCGCAGGCATGTCGGTCTTGCCGCCCAGCATGAGCTTGACGTTGCTGCCGATGCCCGCTTCGACCATCTGCGCCACGGCCTGTGGATCGCGGATGGGCGCGATGGCCACATCATCCAGATTCTGCTTCAGGATCTCCTCCACTACCCGCATCACATCCTGGGTACCGCCCGAGCCGCAGTTGTCGCAGTGATCGATCAGCAGGATCGGGCCGTCGTGCCGGCCCGCGCCGAGCGCGCGCGCCCGCGCCACCGACACCTCCAGCGGCTGCGGATGGAACACGTATTCGGCGCGGCGCTCCCAGGCGATGGCGAGCATCCGGTCGCATACTTCCTGCGCCGCGGCCTGCGCGCCGGCATCGGCGCCGGCATCGGCCACGACCACGGCGGAGACGCCGGTGTACGGTGTGTCGGCATGGGCAAACCCGGGCAGCAGCGTCGCCGCCCGCACGCGGCCGGAATGTTCCATGGCGCGGGCGTAGGCGAGAATATCGCCCGATGGCCCGTCTTCGGGCGCGTGGCGCATGACCGAGGACACGAGCGGCAACCATCCCCAGGCCATCACCGGCCGCGCCTGCCCGCGCAGCGATCTTGCCAGGATGTCCCCCGCGGCGAGGCCCGCGTCGTACATGTCGACATGCGGGTAGGTCTTGTAGCCGGTGATCACGCTGGCGTTGGCGACGATGTCGCGGGACAAGTTGGCGTGGTAGTCGAAGGTCACCGCGATCGGCAGATCGGGCCGGATGCGGCGCACGCGCCTCAGGATCTCGCCCTCGGCATCGTCGCAGCCCTCGACCACCATGGCGCCGTGCAGATCGAGAAAACAGGCGTCGCAGCCCGCGCGCACCGCCTCCTCCAGCGGTTGCAGCAGCGCTTCGAAGGTCGCGCGCGTTGCCATGTTCGAGGGCCAGGATTCGGCCGCGACCGGGGTGACGGCCTCGGCGCCCTCGCGCCGCGCGATATCCAGAAATGCCGCGAACGGCGTATTCGAGTTGGCGAATGCCGCCCGCGCATCTTCGCCATATGACGGCCCATTGCCGTGGCCGAACGCCGACAAGGGCGTCGGGATCGGCGAGAAGGTGTTGGTCTCGTGCTTGATCAGCGCGATGACGAAACGCTTGGTCACCGCTCACGCCCCCGCGAACGCCGGCCCGAGTGGACCTAAGCGCATGCCGTGCCGCAGCCGGGTCCAGGGGAAATCCGCCGGGTCGGCGAGCGCCGGACCGGGTGCGCGCACCACCAGCACTTCTTTCGCGATCGGCTGGAAGTCGGCACGGAAATGCACGGAGCTCTTGAGCGCGATCAGGCGCTGCATTCTTGGCTCGACGCCGAGATGGCGGAACATTTCCTGATCCGCCGTCTGGCATTTTTTCGAAGCCAGCACCACGCGCACGCCCGGGGCCTCGCGGCTGCGCAACAGCGCCATCGGGCCGAGCTTCAGGTAAAAACCGCGGTAGAAAGGACCGGTGCCGGTAAAGCTGCCGTCGCCCACCGCTTCCACGGTGAATTCGCCCGCGAGCGGCACTTGGCCGGGCACGCCGGAAATCCCGCCGAGCGCGAAGCGCGCGCTGTTCCCGCGTCCGACCGCGTGCGCCGCCTCGGCCGAGGGCGGATCGATGAGCATGCCCAGCACCGCGTCCTCCGCTCGCAGGCGGATCATCGCCGCGAGCAGGCCGGTGGTGTCGCCGTTGCCGCCCGCGCCGGGATTGTCCTGCGTATCCGCGAGCACCACCGGCGCCCCGGGTTCGCCGCGCTGCATCGCGCGCCTGACTGCGTCATCGGGCTCGAGCAACTCCAGCGCGAAGTCTTTCTCGGCATCCTCGACCTCCGCCGCGAGGCGCGCCACCGCGGCGCGCACTTTCGCCTCGTCCGCGCCGTAGCCGAACACCGCCATGCCGCATTCCGGGAAATCCGCCATCGGGAAACCCGGGGTGAACGAAAGCTGCAATCCATGTTGCTCCTCGATGCGGGCCAGGGATTGATACAACCCCTTGCACGGCTCGATGAATGAGCATTGCGACGGAATGCCGGTGAGGAAATCGAGCGTCTTCGAGGCTTTGGCCATGGGCCGGCCGCGCTTCAACGTGGCGTGCAGCAACTGTGCCGCGCGCTGCCCGGTTTCCGCCATGTCGACGTGGGGATAAGTGCGGTAGGCGACGAGGCCGTCAGCCAGATCGAGCATCGCGCGCGTGACGTTGGCATGCAGGTCCAGGCTGGTCACGATGGGGACGCGGGCGCCGACGACCTTGCGCACGCGCGCGAGCAGCTCGCCCTCGCCGTCGTCGAGATGCTCGGCGACCATGGCCCCATGCAAATCGAGATACACCCCGTCCACCGGCCCGGCCTCGGCCAGCCGCCGCACGATCTCGCCGGCGATGCGTTCAAAGGCGTCGCGCGTGACCTGCGCCGAGGGCGAGGCCGCGGCCCAGACGAGCCCCACCGTCTTGTGGCCGAGCGCATGCAGGGTCTCGAGCGCGCCCGCTGCCGGAATGTTCGCCCCCTCGACCGTGGCTGCGATCGCCGCGCCGAATTGGACCCCGGGCCGGCCGGCGCCGGCCTCGAATGCGCGATAGTCGGCCTTGGTCGGAGCAAAGGTGTTGGTCTCGTGCTGGAACCCGCCGACGGCGATCAGGGCCATGCCTGCTCCTTGGGACCTGTTTCGATATGAGGGGATACCCCCCTCATGCTCCCCTAAATCAGGGTAATTTCGATAATTCTGGAATGGCCTCTTATGTATCGTATGTATCGCGCCCAGGCGCGGACGGAGCGCAAGATTACCGTGAATCGGTGCGCCGAGACAACCGCTGCGCGCCCGGGTGGCGCGCCCGTTTCAGCCGGCGCGCAGCGACACCTCGCCGCTGACGAACCTCTCCAGGCCGCGCGCGGTCTCAACGAGCAGCGCACCGTCGTCGGCCACGCCCGCCGCCCTGCCCGTTATCGCCTTGCCATCACCCGAGGAGAGCGTAACCGCTTTGCCCTGATGCGCGTGGCGCGCAATCCACTCCTGCCGCAGCGGCGCGAAACCCTGCGCGGCAAACTGCTCGAGTACTCGTGCGAGTTCGACCAGCGCGGTGGCGAGCAGCCGGTTGCGCTGCGGCACCTGTTTCGAGATCGAAGCAACGTCGGTCACCGGTTGCGCGATGGCATCGCGCAGGCTGGTCCGCAGGCGAACATTGATCCCGATGCCGATCACCGCCGCGGTCGAGCCTGCAGCATCACCGTGCAGCTCGATCAATATGCCGCCGAGCTTGCGTCCGGCGTGCAGCAGGTCGTTGGGCCATTTGAGCTGCACGTCCGCGGCGCCGACCGCATCGAGCGCGCGCGCCACCGCCACGCCCGCCGCGAGCGACAGGCCGCCCAAACCGGCGGCGCCCTGCGCGAAGCGCCACAACAGCGAAAAGGTGAGGCTGCTTCCGAGGCCCGATTGCCAGCGGTTGCCGCGGCGGCCGCGGCCTGCGCTTTGCAGTTCACACGCAATGACGCTACCCGAGCGCGCGCCGCCGCGCGCGCGTTCCAGCAGCAGCGTATTGGTCGAGGCGCAGGCATC
>JADGRR010000467.1 GCA_017880745.1 Burkholderiales bacterium | reverse complement strand
CCGGGCTTTCATCGTTTCGCGGCTGAACCTGGTGTTGTCCTTCCCGCTGCTGTTCTTCATGGGTGCCGGAGGCCACCCGGCGATCTACTTCTGAAGACGGTTTGAACGAGAGGCGCCGACGGAACGGGTGGTCCCCCTCCCTTCCCACCGGGCCCGATGCACCTGCCCTATAAGGTCAGAGGAAGTTCCGATTGCGTCACCGGACTCGATCGGAACGGCCTTAAAGCGGTTCAGCGCGGTGCAGTGGAGAATCTTTCCAAGCCTTGGATCGGCGTCCCCGGAACGATCCCGCGCTGCTTGAACCAGCCCTGATTCATCTCCAGAGCGTAGCGCACCGGCCGCGAGGCGCAATGCGTGGTTTCGTCCAGCGGCTGCATGTCGGCGATATTGGCGATCTGGCCGCGTTCGTCGATGAAGGGCACGCTCAAGGGGATGAGCGTGTTTTTCATCCACATGCAGTGGCCCGCGGACTCGTCGAACAGGAACAGCATGCCAGCGCCCTGAGCCATGGACTTGCGCAGCATCAATCCCTGCGAGCGCGTCGCGGTGGTGCTCGCGACTTCGGCCTGAATTACATGGATCCCGGCACTGAGCTTGATCGTGGGCAAGCCGGGCTGCTGGGCCGAGGCCGACCCCAAGCAGAGCATCAACCCCGCAAGCGCGGCGCCGCAAATGTAGAATGCGCGCCGGCGATAAATCCGTGACTTGCAGTTCATAGGCTGAAGCTCGCTCCAGAAACAAAAAAGACAGGGACGAGCCCTGCCTTTTGGCGCAACGCGAAATTACATCTTCGCAGCTTTTTTGGACTTCTTGGCTTTGGATTTTTTGGCTTTGGGGGCCTTAGCTTTTTCAGCCGGAGCGGCTGCAGTTGCAGCAGGTGTCGCTGCCGGGGCCATCGGTGTCGCGGGCGTCGCGGGTTTAGCTTGCGCAAAAGCGGTGGCGCTTGCCGCGGCGAACACGGTCGCAACCAAGGCGGAGATCAGCTTATTCATGGACATTCCTCTCAAGAAGTTGACGTTTGGCGACAGCCAGCAAATACGGTGTCACGTCCCATAACGCGCCCTGAGGCACACTGGTTGACAGGTCAGGCGCCTTTTCCAAGTGCTTCAGTTTCGCGCCACTCCCCCGGTGCGAGGCCATCCAGCGTCCACGCACCTACCGCCCAGCGGATCAGGCGCACAGTAGGGTGTCCGATCTTGGCGGTCATGCGCCGCACTTGGCGGTTCTTGCCTTCCTCCAGCTCCAGCTCCAGCCACGCGGTCGGGATATTTCGACGCACGCGAATCGGCGGGTCCCGCGGCCACAATCCAAGGGGCTCATCTATGCTCCGCGCCTTGCACCGCCGGCTGACGAAGTCGCCCAGATCCAGCCCGCCGCACAGGGCCTGCAGCGCCTCGGCTGCAGGCAAGCCTTCGACCTGCGCCCAATAGGTCTTGGCCAGCTTGCGCCGTGGCTCGGCAATGCGCGCTTGCAGCGCGCCGTCGCCGGTGAGCACCAGCAACCCTTCGCTATCGGTATCGAGCCGCCCCGCCGGATAGACTCCCTGAACGGGGATGTAATCCTTGAGGCAGCGGCGCCCGGCGCTGGAGGTAAACTGGCACAGAACCCCGTAGGGCTTGTTGAAGAGAAACACTGTCGCCATAGCCGTGCGCCTGGTGGTCTGCCGTAGAAAGGTCTTGCGCAGTTTGCAGCGCGCGATAAAAAACGCCGCAGCCTACAGCGCTGCGGCGCAACATGGAACAAGACTGCGTTCAGGCGGCCTTGATTTTCTTGGCCGTGTCGAAGAACTGTTCGTCTTCGGTCGATCCGTGCAAGGCCGTGGTCGAAGATTTGCCGCCCTGCACCACCTGGGTCACATCGTCGAAATAGCTGGTGCCGACTTCACGCTGGTGCTTGACCGCGGTGAAGCCCTTTTCGGCGGCAGCGAACTCCTTCTGCTGCAACTCGACAAAGGCGCTCATGTTGCTGCGGGCGTAGCAGTACGCAAGCTCGAACATGGAGTAGTTGAGCGCATGAAAACCGGCCAGGGTAATAAACTGGAACTTGTAGCCCATGGCTCCGAGTTCGCGCTGGAACTTGGCGATGGTGGCATCGTCAAGATTGCGCTTCCAGTTGAACGAGGGCGAGCAGTTGTACGCGAGCATCTTGCCGGGGAACTTCTTCTGCACGCCTTCGGCGAACCTTCTGGCAAAATCCAGGTCGGGCGTACCGGTTTCGCACCACACCATGTCCGCATACTCGGCGTAGGCCAAACCGCGCGACAAGGCCTGATCGAAGCCGTTCCTGACGCGGTAAAAGCCCTCCGCCGTACGTTCGCCCGTAAGGAACGGCTTGTCGTTTTCGTCGACATCGGAGGTGACCAGGTTGGCCGCCTCCGCATCTGTGCGCGCCAGCAAGACGGTAGGCACACCCATGGTATCGGCAGCGAGCCGCGCGGCGATCAGCTTCTGCACCGCCTCCTGCGTCGGCACCAGCACCTTGCCGCCCATGTGGCCGCATTTTTTCACCGAAGCGAGTTGGTCCTCGAAGTGCACGCCTGCGGCGCCCGCTTCGATCATGGCCCGCATCAATTCGTGGGCATTGAGCACGCCGCCGAAACCCGCTTCGGCGTCGGCCACGATGGACGCGTAATAATCGATATCGCCCTTGCCCTCCATGTGCTGAATCTGATCGGCACGCGCCAGCGCATTATTGATCCGCTTCACCACCGTGGGTACGCTCGTCACGGCATACAGCGACTGGTCCGGATACATGGACAGACTGTCGTTGGCATCCGCTGCCACCTGCCAGCCGGACAGGTAGATTGCCGGAACCCCGGCCTTCACCTGCTGCATTGCCTGGTTGCCGGTGACGGCGCCAAGCGAGTTGACGAAGGGCATTTCCTGCGTCATCTTCCACAACTTCTCCGCGCCGCGCTTGGCCAGCGTATGCTCGACCTGCACCGACCCGCGCAAACGGTACACGTCTTCCGCAGTGTAGCCGCGCTTGACACCCTTCCAGCGCGGATTTTCGGCCCACTCCTTCTTGATCTTGGCAATTTCCTGCTCGCGATGACTCATGATTTCCTCTTGAAAATAGTATTATCGGCAGAGCGCACCCTGCGCCTGGCTTATGTCGGTGGACGAAGAGACCCGATTGGGTGACAGACTCTCGCCTTCCTACCGTGCGTCGCCCTGTTTGGGCACGCCACACCTGGCGGCACGGGATCGTCGCCGGCCGCCTGCCAGGCCATCGACGCGGTTGGCATCGGCCCGGTTTGA
>JADGRR010000466.1 GCA_017880745.1 Burkholderiales bacterium | reverse complement strand
CGCCCTCAAATTCATGCCGATGGCGGAGGCCTCCTCGATCTCGTTCGTCGCGCCCATGCTGGTCACATTGCTGGGCGTGTTCCTGCTGAAAGAGAAAGTCGAGCCGGCGCGATGGGTGGCGGTGGCGGCAGGATTCGCCGGCGTGCTGATCATCATCCGCCCGGGCAGCGGCGTATTTTCCTGGGTCGCCGTGCTGCCGCTTGCGACTGCGGCCTGCTTTGCCAGCTACCAGATCCTCACGCGCAAACTCGCCGGCGTGGACAACCCCTACACTTCACTCTTTTACTCTGGCCTGATCGGCACGGTGATGCTGGCAGTGGTGCTCCCGTTCGAGTGGACCACGCCGAAGACCATCGTGCACGCGCTGCTGCTGCCGGCCATCGGCTTCATTGGCGGATTGAGCCATCTGATCCTGATCCGCGCCTACGACCAGGCCGCGGTGTCGACCCTGGCACCGTTCAGCTACACCCAGCTGATCTGGGTCATCGTCATGGGCTATGTGGTGTTCGGCGACTTTCCCGATCACTGGTCCCTGGTCGGCATCGGCGTGATCATGGCCAGCGGCATCTACATCGCCACGCATCAGCAACTGTCGGAGCGGCAGCGGCGCGCCGAACTGCAGGAAAGCGCACCCGGCGCCTGATACGCAGCACTGCATCGAGGCGAGCCCGGCCGCTGGTTCGTGCCGGCCTCAGCCAGGGCAACGGCTCAGGAAGTCCTGGTAAGCCGCCGCGATGCCCGCGTCGATGCGGGTGCGGGGCCGCCATCCCAACGCGTTGATTCGGGCCGAATCGAGCAGCTTGCGCGGCGTGCCGTCGGGTCTGGAGGTGTCGAAGCGCAGGCTGCCGCGAAAGCCGATTACGCGCGCAACCGTCCGTGCGAGTTCCGCGATGCTCTGGTCTTCGCCGTAGCCGATGTTCACCAGAGGCGGATGCGTGTCGCTTATGAGCGCCTCGAATTTTTCTGGCGCAAGCTCGATCAAATGGACGCAGGCTTCGGCCATGTCCTCGCTGTACAGGAACTCGCGCAGGGGCGAACCCGTGCCCCAGACGACTACTTCCTCCAACCCGTCCTTCATGGCCTCGTGCATTTTCCGGATCAGCGCGGGCAGAACGTGGGAATTGTTCAAATCGTAGCTGTCCCCCGGGCCGTAAAGATTGGTCGGCATCGCCGCAAGAAACCGGGTCCCGTACTGCCGGTTGTAGGACCAGCACATCTCGATGCCGGCGATCTTGGCAATGGCATAGGGGCGGTTGGTCGGCTCCAGCGGGCCGGTGAGCAGATATTCCTCCCGGATCGGCTGGGGGCAATCGCGCGGATAGATGCAGGACGAGCCGAGAAACAGCAGCCGCTTTACCCCTGCCCTCCAGGATTCGTGCAGGACATTCGTCTGGATCGCGAGATTGCTGTGGATGAATTCCGCCGGATAGCTGCTGTTGGCGACGATGCCGCCGACCTTGGCCGCAGCAAGAAAGACATAATCGGGTCCTTCGCGCTCGAAGAAATCGCGCACCGCCGCTTGATCGCCGAGCTCCAGCTCGGCATGGGTGCGCGACAACAAGTTGCGGTAGCCCTTTGCGTGGAGCTGTCTGACAATCGCGGAACCGGCCAGGCCGCGGTGGCCGGCGACATAGATTCTTGCCTCTTTATGCATTATTCGTGGTGGTCGAAGGTCTTATGGCCGTGGCTCTTGACGAGCTCGTCGCGCTCGGCCGAGCGCAGGTCGTCGCGCACCATTTCCGCAACGAGTTCTCCAAACTTGACTTTCGGCACCCAGCCCAGCTTCGCTTTCGCTTTTGCCGGATCGCCCAGCAGCGAGTCCACCTCGGTCGGGCGGAAGTAGCGTGGATCAACGGCGATGATGCAGCGGCCGTTGTGGTCGTAGCCCTTCTCGTTTTTTCCCTTTCCTTTCCAGGTGAGTTGCATTCCCAGTTCGCTCGCGGCCGCATCCACGAATTCGCGCACGCTGTGCTGCTCGCCGGTGGCGATGACGAAGTCTTCCGGCTGCGACTGCTGCAGCATCAGCCACATGGCCGCGACGAAATCGCGTGCGTGCCCCCAATCGCGCAAGGCGTTGAAATTGCCGAGGTAGAGGCAATCCTGCAGGCCGAGCTTGATGCGCGCGAGCGCGCGGGTGATCTTGCGCGTGACGAAGGTCTCGCCGCGCACCGGCGATTCGTGATTGAATAGTATGCCGTTGCAGGCATAGATGCCGTAAGCCTCGCGGTAGTTGACGGTGATCCAGTAGGCGTAAAGCTTGGCCACGCCATAAGGGCTGCGCGGATAGAAAGGCGTGGTTTCCTTCTGCGGCGTTTCTTGCACCATGCCGTAAAGTTCGGAAGTGGACGCTTGGTAGAAGCGGGTTTTCTTTTCCAGGCCGAGGATGCGGATGGCTTCGAGCAGGCGCAGGGTGCCGAGAGCGTCGGAATTTGCGGTGTATTCCGGTTCCTCGAACGATACTGCGACGTGGCTTTGTGCCGCGAGATTGTAGATTTCGTCCGGCTGGGTCTGCTGGATGATGCGCACCAGGTTCGAAGAATCGGTGAGGTCGCCGTGATGGAGAATGAAGTGGCGTTCCTTTTCGTGCGGGTCCTGATACAGATGGTCGATGCGGTCGGTGTTGATAAGCGAGGTGCGGCGCTTGATGCCGTGGACGATATAGCCCTTCTCGAGCAGGAATTCGGCAAGGTAGGACCCGTCCTGCCCGGTGATCCCTGTGACCAGCGCGACTTTTGGCATGCTTTTGTTTCCCATTATTGGATTGATTCGTCAGGAGCCGCAGCGCGGTTGTGGCAGCGAGTTTGCCCGCGAACGATGGAATTCGCGAGCAAGCTCGCTCCCACACCGGGCGCCAATCCTGCATCTACATCAAGAGCGGCCATAGTTGTCATCCAGGCGAACGATATCGTCTTCGCCGAGGTAATCGCCGCTCTGCACTTCGATCATCACGCAGTCGACAGTGCCGGGATTGGCGAGGCGGTGGGCGGTGCCGGCGGGGATATAGGACGACTGGTCCGCGCCCAGGGTGATTTCGCGCTCGCCGTTCACTATTTTGGCAGTACCCGAGACTACCACCCAGTGCTCGCTGCGGCGGTGGTGATATTGCAGCGACAGCGAGGCGCCGGGCTTGACCACGATGCGCTTGATCTTGAAGCGCGGGCCCTCCTCCAGCACGGTGTAGGTGCCCCAGGGCCGGTGGACGGTGCGGTGCAGACGCGCGCTTTCGTGACCGCGTGCGTTGAGGCGGTGGACGATGGCCTTTACGTC
>JADGRR010000465.1 GCA_017880745.1 Burkholderiales bacterium | reverse complement strand
TCCCCTGGAATGGCGGCCTCGATCGCAATCGTGCCCAGATGCCGAGTCGGTCCCGGTGGAGGGGTACCGATTCCGAGTTTCATCGTGACCACCCTGCCGGCGATGCGGCCGGAACCGGCCAGCTGCGGCAGGCCGGACACCACGCCGGAGAGCTTCAGCTTGTCCAGCGCATCCGAAACCGCACAGCAATCAAGCCGCAACAGCCGGTCGGTCGCGGCACCACTCATTTCTTCTTACCCTTGGCTGGTTTCTCGTCCTTGATCAGATCGAGCAACGCGTCCAGCCCCATGAGGTAGGAGCGCAGACCGAAGCCGGCGATCACGCCCCGGGCGGTTTCCGCGGTCACCGATTTGAGTCCGCGCTTGTCGATATTGCTCATATGCACCTCCACGCAGGGAAAGCGCATCGAGCGCAGGCAATCCCGGAGCGCGTAGCCGGCGTGGATGAATCCGGCCGGGTTCATCAGCAGGCCGTCGATGCCCTCGTCCGCCGCGCGGTAGATGCGCCCGATCGCCTCGCCCTCGATATGCGTGTAGTAGATATCGAGTTCGACGCCGAGTTCGCGCGCGCGCCGCAGCAGCATCTCGTCGAGTTCGGCGGCCGTGGTCGTGCCATAGATCTCCGGCTGACGCTTGCCCAAATAGGCCATGTTGGCACCTTGAAGCAGAAGAATCTTCATCATCTAAAATCACCTTTGCAGTGGGAATGATGTCAGCCGTGCGCCGTTGATCAGATTCTGCGCCAGGATCTGGGTGTCGAAAATATCCATGTGCGTCATGAGCGCCACGCCGACGAACACCACCCTGTACAAATTGCGCAGAATCAGGACGGCCATCTGACGCTGGCGGCGACGCCCGCGACGTAGATCAATGCAAGCGGGCTGCGGGCGGCCGATCGCCTGCGGCTGACAGGGCAAAGCAGAACAGATGCCTGACAGCGTTATACTTACCGATCACGGCTCCCCCCTTTTTGGGAAAACGACTCGAATGGGCGCTGCACCTGCCGGTAAACGCCTGCTTTTTTTCATATTGCCAAATGTAATACCATAATGTCAAATCATCTCTGGCCTGATTGAGGAGATGCGAGACGGTCCGCAGCCTGGTTCAATCCGGCCGCAACCGCACTGCGAGGCATAAAGCGCGCAGGCTGCAAGGCCAAGATTGAACCAAGCAAAGGAGAGGTCAACGCATGGCGCTCACCACGCTGGGCGTCCTGCCGCCGGCGCAGCTCCCGCGCTTCGCCAAGGGCGGCAGAATCGCGCCGCTCCCGGCATCCAAGTCACGGCGGCTTAGGTCCTCATGCTGCTGAAAAACGCTTTCGGATCGCGAAGCGAGCCTGGCGTGATGAGGCGGATAGAAGGAAGCGCTTTTCAGCAGCCTCCGATTTGGCGAACATAAGAGGGGGCGTTCCCGCTTTTTCAACCAGCTGTTAGCGCCTCAATTCCCCGCTGCGGGAGAAATAGCGCCAGACGCCGATCGCGTACATCAGCCCGAACATCACCAGCGCTGCCGCGGTCACGGCGAACAGGCTGCCAAGGCCGAAGCCGAAGGCGCGCGTCGCGAGCGTGCACCCTGCCGCTATGACCAGGATGCGCAGCGTGACGCACACCAGCGGCCACAGCATGCGGCCGGTGCCCTGAAACGAAAAGTACAGGGCCATCCCGAGCCCGAGGAAGCCGTAACTCGGCCCGACGGCATGAAAGTATTGGCTGGCGATTGCCAGCACTTCGGGATCATCGGTAAAAATCCCGGCCCATAGGCGCGGGACGAGGGTGACGATCGCGCCGATAGTGCCGCAGACGGCGGCGGCGAACAGCCCGCCGGTCCAGGCGATTCTGCGCGCCCGTTCGAGCTGTCCGGCGCCCACATTGGTGCCGACCATGGCGACCAGCGTAGCGCCCAGGCCGAATACGATCGGTATTTGCAGATACTCGAGGCGGGTCCCGATGCCGTATCCGGCCAGGGCGGTGGCCCCGTAGACGCCGACGAAACCGGTGGTCACGGCGACCGCCGTATTGATGAGCGCAGCATGCACACATGCCGGGACTCCGACTTTCAGAATCTGTGCAAAGTGCCGCCATGCGGGTCGGCGCGGGCGAAGGGCAACCAGGGTCGGTCCGCGAACGATGCGCCAGCCGAGGATGGCGCACCCGGCGAAATAGTAGGCAACGAGGGCCAGCGCAGCGCCTCGCAGCCCCAACCCGGCCAGGGGTCCGAAGCCGAAAATGAGCAATGGCGAGACTGCGATCATGATCAGCGCGCCCGTTACCGTGATTACGGCTGGAGTGCGCATATCGCCGCTGCCGCGCAACACGTTCGCGAGGCTGTTCATCAACCAGACAAACGCCGCGCCGCCGAACACGATATTCGAGTATTCGAGCGCGTTCGAGAGGGTCGCGTCGTGCCCTCCCATCGCTTGATACAGCGCCGGGCCGAAGACCAGCGCTGCGAAGGTGAAACCGGCCCCGAGCAACAAGGCTATCAGCACGGCGTGCCAGGCGAGCGCGTCGGCATCGGTTTGCCGGTGCCCCCCGAGCGCTCTGGCGATGGCCGAGGAAATACCCCCGCCCATCGCCCCGGCGGACATCATCTGCATCAGCATGACGATCGGGAACACGAGCGTGACGCCGGCGAGCGCATCCGTGCCCAGGCGTCCGACGAAATAGGTCTCGGCTACGTTGACGGCCGCCTGCGCGCCGACCAAAGCGATGTTTGGCACCGAAAGGCGCGTCATCGTCGCCAGGATCGGCCCGGTCAGCAGCCGTGTTCGTGCGTCCGCTGCTGGTGCCAGAGGTGCGGCGCGGTTGGTCGGGCGAAGCATGGGCGGCATTATTGCAGAGAATCGGCAATGCTCCGGGAGCCGATTGAGATATGGTCACGGCACCCCGATTTGCCAGCCTCTGGAAAAAAGGCGGACAATTCATCGGCTTCCGGGGTCACCCACTGTGCCATCGGCCGTTTTTCTTCAGGAGAGCAGCATGAGCAATCACGTCTATAAGCATATCGAGCTCACCGGTTCCTCGACCAAGGGCATAGAGGATGCCGTCAGTAGCGCCATTGCCAAGGCTTCCGCATCGGTGCGCAATATCCACTGGTTCGAGGTCATCGAGACGCGCGGTCACGTCGAAGACGGGAAAGTGGCCCACTGGCAGGTGACCATCAAGGTGGGCTTCACGCTGGAAGACTGAACCCACGCAGGCTGAACCCACACGATTGCGTTCAGTTCTCCATCCCGGCTTCGGCCTCGGGATTGTCGGCGCGGCTGGTGAGCCAG
>JADGRR010000464.1 GCA_017880745.1 Burkholderiales bacterium | reverse complement strand
GCGCAATGGTCGTTCAGCGAAATCGGCCGCCTCGAAGTGCAGTACCAGAACTGGCGCGGCCGGCGGCCCGTCCGCGCGGATCGCCGATTGCGTATGGACGGTGACCCTGTCCGCACGCAATCGGCGATCTTGATTAAAACTCTCAGAGCGTCCTTGGGGTTATCCATAACCGTGTTTTTGGTGCGGATGCGCTTTTCATCCGCACCAAAAACATGGTTGGCGCGCAGAGCGCGCAATGGTCGTTCAGCGAAATCGGCCGCCTCGAAGTGCAGTACCAGAACTGGCGCGGCCGGCGGCCCGTCCGCGCGGATCGCCGATTGCGTACGGACGATGACCCTGTCCGCACGCAATCGGCGATCTCGGATCAGACCCGCAAATCGGCGCCTGCGCTAGCGGCAGACCAACACCGGAATCTTGCTGTGGATCAGGACCTTCTGCGTTTCGCTGCCGAGTACCAGCCCCGATAGCCCGCGCCGGCCGTGCGAGGCCATGAGGATCAAATCGCATTTCTTCTTCTTTGCCGCGTCGATGATGGCCTCGTAGGGGCTGTCGCTGATGGTGTGAAACACTTCGCAAGGCACCTTCTCCACCTCCGCTTCGACTTCGATCGTGGACAGGCACTTGCGCGCCTGTTTCTCCGCGAATTCTGCCTGGCCCGCTGCCGAGGGCGCGCGCAGGATGTAGCCATCGCCATAGTAGGTCGAGCTGTAGTCCGGGGCAGCGTAAAAGCCGGTGATCTTGGCGCCCAGCGCTTTGGCCAGCTTGACTGCCTGTTTTACCGCCTTGGCCGAAAGCTTGGAACCGTCGGTCGGAACGAGGATGTTTTTGAACATGTTGTCTCCTTTCTGATCAGTCGTTACGTAGTTGCGGACGCGCATCGAAGCTGTCCACTTCAGCGCGAAACGGACTTTACATAAGCTTAAGTCGCCGTCCGGCGCCTGGTTTGACCAAAATCAATGCAAGGCGCAATGACATAGCCGCGCGCTGCCAGGGCAAGCGGCAGTTCAGTCGTCCGTGTTGACGCTGTGGATGATGACGCCGCCGGATTTTTCGTCGTGCTCGAGCTTGACCAGCTTGCGCGCCTCGGCCTCGTCCAGCAGCTTGCCGAACGAGCGGAAGCCGTAGAAGGCTTCGTTGAAGCCGGGATTGCGCCGCTTCAGGGTCTGTTTGACCATCGAGCCCCAGATCTTCTCCTCCTCGCCGCGCTCGGCGATGAGCGCCTCGACGGTTTCCATGACGATGTCCAGCGCCTCCTGCTTCTTGTCGCTCTCGTCCTGCGGCACGGTCTTGGCGACCGCGCCGGAGGCAGCCTTGGGCGCGGGCTTCTTGCGCGACTGTTTCTTCGCTTTTTCCCGCGCCAAATCGTCGTAATAGATGAACTCGTCGCAGTTGGCGATCAAGAGGTCGGAGGTGGAGTTCTTCACTCCCACGCCGATCACCCTCTTGTTGTTCTCGCGCAGCTTGGACACGAGCGGCGAAAAATCGGAATCGCCGCTGATAATGACGAAGGTGTCGACGTGCGATTTGGTGTAGCACAGGTCGAGCGCGTCGACCACCATGCGGATGTCGGCCGAGTTCTTGCCCGACTGGCGCACGTGCGGGATCTCGATCAGCTCGAACGCGGCCTCGTGCATGCCGGCTTTGAACTCGCGATAGCGCTCCCAGTCGCAATAGGCCTTTTTCACGACGATGCTGCCCTTGAGCAGCAGCCGCTCCAGCACTTTGGTGATGTCGAACTTGTCGTATTTGGACTCGCGCACCCCGAGGGCGACGTTCTCGAAATCGCAGAACAGTGCCATGTTGATGTCGGCTGCTGCGGTCATGGTGATCTCCGGTAATAATGGGTTGTGCGACAGTGGGTTGTACGGCGGCTTATGCGGCGGGCAGAGAGGGTCGGCCGCCACGCTGGTGCGGGATGCCTGCTGCATTTTCTCCCTGCAATTGACGCTATCCTAGCGCGGAATCGCCGCCGGCGGGCAATTCCGGCTCGCGCCCAAGTCTGCTAACATTGCCGGCATTATTCGAGGAGGAACTATCATGTTGCGCAAATCCCTTGCACTCGCCGTTGCGGCGCTGGTCTGCGGCCTGCCGCTTTCCGCCGTTTCACAGCAGAAAGACAAGATCTCCGACGGCGTGGTCAAGATCGGCCTGATCCTGGACATGTCGAGCCTGTACTCCGATATCACCGGCGAGGGCAGCGTCACCGCCGCGCGCATGGCGATCGAGGACTTCGGCGGCAAGGTGCTGGGCAAGCCGATCGAACTCATCTACGCCGACCACCAGAACAAAGCCGACATCGCCGCCAACAAGGCGCGCGAGTGGTTCGACACGGAAAAAGTGGACGCCATCATGGACGTGGCCGCATCGGCCACGGCGCTGGCGGTGGTCGAAGTGGCGAAGCAGAAGAACCGCATCGCGGTGTTCAACGGCCCGGGCTCGACGCGGCTCACGAACGAGAGCTGTTCGCCGGTGACCGTGCATTACACCTACGACACTTTCGCGCTCGCCAACGGCACCGGCAAGGCGGTGGTGAAGCAAGGCGGCGATACCTGGTACTTCCTCACCGCCGATTATGCGTTTGGCCATTCGCTGGAGAAGGACACCTCCGACGTGGTCAAGGCCAACGGCGGCAAAGTGCTGGGGCACTCGCTGCATCCGCTCAATGCCTCCGACATGTCCTCGTTTGTGCTGCAGGCGCAGGCTTCGGGCGCGAAAATCATCGGCCTCGCGAACGCCGGCGGCGATACCATCAGCTCGATCAAGACCGCAAATGAATTCGGCCTCACCAAGGGCGGCAAGCAGAAAATGGCCGGGCTGTTGGTCTACATCAACGACATCCACAGCCTGGGCCTGCAGCTGACGCAGGGGCTGCTGCTCACCGAGGCGTTCTACTGGGACCTGAACGACGAATCGCGCAAATGGTCGCGGCGCTTTTTCGAGAGCATGAAGAAAATGCCCAATATGAGCCAGGCCGGCGTGTATTCGTCCACCATGCACTACCTGAAAGCGGTGAAGGCGGCCGGGACCGACGAGACCGGCGCAGTGATGAAGAAAATGCGCGAGCTGCCGATCAACGATTTCTTCGCCAGGAACGGGCGCATCCGCGAGGACGGGCGCATGGTGCACGACATGTACCTGTTCGAGGTGAAGTCGCCGCAAGAGTCGAAGTCCCCCTGGGACTACTACAAGCTGCGCGCCACCATCCCGGCGGCGGAGGCGTTCCAGCCGCTCGCGAAGAGCGCCTGCCCGCTGGTCAAGAAATAGGCGGCCGGCGAAACC
>JADGRR010000463.1 GCA_017880745.1 Burkholderiales bacterium | reverse complement strand
GATCATCCGCCCGGCGTCGCGCTGGTGATCCGGCTGGGCACCATGATCGCCGGCGACACCGAACTCGGCGTGCGGCTGGTGTCGATCCTGCTGGCGCTGCCGATGAGCTGGGCGGTCTATCGCGCCGCTGCGATCCTGTTCGGCGGCCATCGCCTGGCTTCGACCGCCACGCTGCTGCTCAATGCGACACTGATGGCGGCGGTCGGCACCATGATCGTCACGCCGGACGCGCCGCTGCTGGTGGCCTCCAGCTTTGTCCTGTTCTTTCTCGCCAAGGTACTGGAGACCGGACGCGGCGCCTGGTGGCTCGCGGTCGGCGCCGCGGTCGGCGCGGCGTTGCTGTCGAAATACACTGCGTTGTTTTTCGGCCCGGCGATTCTGATCTGGCTGGTGACCGTGCCGAAACTGCGGCGCTGGCTGATTTCGCCCTGGCCATATCTCGGCGGCATCATCGCGCTGGCGATATTTGCACCGGTCATCCTCTGGAATGCCGATCACCACTGGGTCTCCTTCATCAAGCAGATCGGCCGCGCGCGGATCGCGGATTTCAGGCTCGCGTTCGTCGGCGAATTGATCCCGACCCAGATCGCATTCGCAACCCCGTTGGTATGGCTTCTCGGCGCGATGGGGCTTTACGCGCTGGCCAGGCGCAATGCCGGCGCTTTGGCCGCACGCACGTTGATCAATGCGACGTTCTGGACCATCACGCTGTATTTCGTCTGGCACTCGCTGCACGCCCGCGTCGAAGCGAACTGGTTGGCGCCGGTTTATCCCGTCTTCGCGATAGCGGCCGCGGTCGCCGTCCATCTTGTGCGCTGGGAGCGGCGCCCGCAGCGCGTAGTGGTTTTTTGCGCGCGCTGGGCTTCGCCGATCGGCATCTTGATGTTTGCGCTTCTGATCGTGCAGGCCAATACCGGCGTGCTGTCAGGCTATCGCCGCGACGCCACCGTGCGCAGTGTCGGCGTCGGCTGGCGCGACCTCGCCGCGGGGATCGAGGCGGTCCGCCTGCGCGTCGGCGCTGGTTGCGTGCTGGCGCCGGACTACGGCACCACCGGCTGGCTTGCCTTCTATCTGCCGAAGGGCACCTGTGTGGCGCAGCAAAGCCAGCGCATCCGCTGGGTCAACATGCCTGAACCGGATCCGGCGCTGCTTGCAGGCAAGCTCTTGTATGTCGACGAGGTGCGGCCCGGCGGGCACCCGCAGTTGAAGCAAATATTCACGCGGGTCGAGCAGGTCGCCGAGTTGCCGCGCAAGCGCGGACCGCTCACGATCGAAACTTACGCGCTGGAACTGCTTGATGGCGCCAAGGGCGACGTACTCGACCGTTCCCCGCCGCCCGAGCTGGAGTAGGGTGCGCCACGGTTTTGCACGCGCAAGGTTGGCACAATCAGGCATTTTTGGGGCGGCGGCTTCGTCCCGAGGCGGGGCCGCATTAACCATACCGCAGAGCTGTCCGCACTTAATCTGCATTTAACTAAAAGTCGCCTTAATGACGCTTCGTGCCTCTGCAAGATGTCCCGCTGGAACCTGAGCGGCGCATCGTGCGCAGGCTCGCGTTCGATGGTGCTTCCGACGCACCGGTGATCGAACGCTGCCTGCGAGGGGAACAAAGTGGAACCACTCTGGATGCAAGGCGAATGAGTACCAGTACGCGTGCGTGTTATGGTTTTACGGCCCACCATCCGAGACCTTCAGCCCGGAAAGCCACCTCTCACAATTTCTTCGGCGGCGTGGCCGTCGGCTGCCTTGTGCTGGGCTGTGTCTGGGCCGTGTATGCCAATGTTTTCGGAGCCAGCATTTACCCGGCTGTGAGCGGCAATTTTGATGTGGCTGTCGTAAAGCGACCGGCGCCTGCGGCCCCGAATGCGCTCACGGTCGCCAACAGCACGATTGTGATGGAATCGCCGCCAGCAGTTGTCGCGCCCGCAACGGTCTCGCCGGGTCCGTCGCTCTCGTTCGATGACCGCTTTGCAGCGGCGGCCGCGCAAGGCGAGCCGTCGAGGTCGCAATTGGCGGAAGCTCCGAAGCCGCAGACAGACGCGCCAAAGCTGGCGGAAGCGCCGAAGCCGCGAACTGACGCCGCGAAATTGGCGGAAGTGGCAAAGCCCAAACAAATTTCGTCGCCGCCAGCGCCGGTTCAGGTTGCCGCGGTCGCGCCAGCGTCGCGCTCCGCCGATGCCCAGCCGGCGAAAAGTCCGGGGGCTACCATCCGCGACATGGCGCAACGCGCCAAGGCGGCAGTGATGTCGATCGCTTCCGCGGACAAGTCCTCGATTGCTGAGAAGCTGTGGGGCAAGCCGCAGCCGAAGAGTTCGCTGCTGGCTTATGCTTCCGCCGACGCCAGCAGCACATCGTCGCTCGGGCCAAGTCAAAATCTCGCGCTGGAAGGCACCCAGCCGCGCTACGATCAATCGACCGCCGTCTACGACATCTCCGCGCACATGGTTTACCTGCCCGACGGCACCAAGCTGGAAGCGCATTCGGGCCTTGGCTCCAGCCTCGATGATCCGCGCTCCGCAAAGATCAGAATGCGGGGCGTGACGCCGCCGCACCTTTACGAGCTGACGCCGCGCGAGGCGCTGTTTCACGGCGTGCCGGCGTTGCGGCTGAACCCCGTCGGCGGCGAAGAGGCAATCTACGGACGCGCAGGTCTGCTCGCGCATACCTTCATGCTCGGTCCGAGAGGCGATTCCAACGGCTGCGTATCGTTCCGGGATTACAACGCATTCCTGAACGCCTATCGGAACCACGGCATCAGGCGTCTGGCCGTCGTGGCAAGCATAGACTGAGCGCCGCATGGGTTCGTCATGCGAAGTCATGACGAAGCGTTCGGCGCAATGATGCCAGACTGGGCAGATCCACGCGCTCATTCGCTGTGGCTGGAACGACACAGCGTTCTCGAAATCCAGAAAATCGCCGAAGCAGACTTGCAACCGCAAGATGTTTGGTTTATTAGCCCGCTCCTTCGCTAGGCCATGGGTTCGGGCTCGTTGAGATCCCGACTGGCGCGAGCCGATGTTCGGTTTCGTGTTCCGCCGAATGAAGATGCCGCAGTTGTAGCTCATGGAGAGCATCGGGGTAACCCGAAGGCACCGGTTCGATTCCGGTCTATTGCTCAACAAGGGATAGCTCAGTGGTAGAGCAGATGACTGTTAATCATCGGGTCCCAGGTTCGAGCCTTGGTGCATCCACCAAGTATTTCAAGTACTTAGGCCAAATCACCCAATTTTATAAAATCCCGTGTCCGCACTGTGTCCGCGTCAACATTGTGGGTCGGCCTTGTCGCGCAT
>JADGRR010000462.1 GCA_017880745.1 Burkholderiales bacterium | reverse complement strand
GGCCCACATGAATTTCTTCGCCGCATCCGCCTTGGCCGCCATCGGCACGCAGTGCGCGCTGGAGAACACGCCGAGAATGACGTCGACCTTCTCCTGATTGATCAGACGCTCGGTCTCGCTGATCGCCACCTCGCCCTTGCTCTGCGCGTCGGCATAGATCGGATGTATCTTGTAGCCCTCGACGCCGCCCTTCTCGTTCATCAGATCGATGGCGCTCTTGGTTCCAATCGCCGCCGCGGCCGAGCCGCCGTCGGCGAGCGGGCCGGTGTAATCGTAGATGACGCCGATTTTTATCTCTTTCTGCTGCGCGAACACCGGAGCCGCGGAAATTGCGGCCATCAGGACTGCGGGAACTAAGCGCGCGGCGAATCTGCGCATGGCAACCTCCTCGGTCGATAAACCTGGAACGCGGGCGAAGAATGACTTTCTTGTGCTGCCCAGTGTTCCAAACCGGCCGGAGGATGTCAAGCAATCACAGGCCAGCGGCGCGGTTGAGGGTAGTAAGAAAAACGTCTGCCGATTGGTAACCGATCACCCGCAGCCCCTGAATCTCCCTGCCTTGGCGATCGAAGAAAATGATACCGGGCGGGCCGAACAGGCTGAAGCGCTTGAGCAATGCCTTGTCCTCGGACGAATTGGCGGTGACATCCGCCTGCAGCAACAGCATCTGCTCCATTCTTGCTTTCACCCGCGCGTCGGTGAAGGTGAAGGCCTCCATTTCCTTGCAGGATACGCACCAGTCGGCGTAGAAATCGAGCATCACCGGTTTGCCCGGGGCCTGCAGCCTCGCTTCGAGGTCGGTGAGATTGCCGACGCGCGAAAAGCGCACGTCGCGCGCGCCACGCTCGCCGCCGGCCACCAGCCCGGCGAGCGGCCGCAGCACGTCGCGGCTGCCCGATAGTGCCCCGATCGCGAGCGCCGCGCCGGCGAGCAGCGCAAGGAAACCCATCCCTTTCCACAGGCGCACGGCGGTCCCCGCCTCGGGCGGCAGAGGGTCGATCGCTCGCAGGACCATGGCTGAGCCGACGAGGAGCACGGCCCAGGCGAACATCTGCGCCGCCGGCGGCAGCACCGGCGACACGATCCAGATCGCGACGGCAAGCAGCAGCGCGCCGAAAAAATGCTTCACCGACCTCATCCAGTGGCCTGACTTGGGCAGGAACGCACCTTCGAATACGCCGACGAGGATGAGCGGCACGCCCATGCCGATGGACATGGCGAACAGCGCGATGCCTCCCAGCATCACGTCGCGTGTCTGGCTGATGTAGAGCAGCGCGCCGGCCAGCGGCGCCGCCACGCAGGGGCTGACGATGGCCGCGGAAAATATGCCCATCAGCACCACCGCGCCTAAGTGTCCGCCCTTGAGCCGGTTGCTGGTCTCGGTAATCTTCGCGTGGAACCCGGAGGGCAGCTGCAGTTCGTAGAAGCCGAACATCGACAGCGAGAGCAGCACGAACACCGCCGCAAAGGCCGACAACACCCAGGCATTCTGCAGCGCCGCGGACAATAGGTTGCCCGACAGGGCCGCGCCGATGCCGATCGCGGTGTAGGTGACGGACATGCCCAGGACATAGGCGAAGGACAGCGTGAATGCGCGTGTGCGGGTGGCGTTGCGGCCTTCGCCGACGATGATGCCGGAGAGGATGGGTATCATCGGCAGCACGCAAGGGGTGAAGGTGAGCAGGACGCCGGCGCCGAAAAATGCGGCGGCGATCAGCCACAGGCTGCCCGAGGCGAGCAGGCTCTGGAAGCGCGCTTCGTCGCCGATGACGCCGTGGGAGATTTGCGGGCGCGCCGCTTCGGCGAACGGTGTCGGCGCCCCCCCCGGCCCGGATGCGCCGGACGCCGGCGCGAGCGCGAGCGCGGCGAGTTCGATCGTCGCCGTTTGCACCTGCGGCACGTAGCACACGCCCACGTCGGCACAACCCTGGGAAGTGACCGCCAGCTTGAGCTGGGTTGCGGCGGCATCGCGCGTGAGCGGCAGGCGGACGCGCACCTCCTTGCGGTAGGTCTCGACTTTGCCGAAAAACTCGTCGTTGTGGACGTCTCCTTTTGGAAACTGCGGTTCGCCCAGCTTCACCCCGGCGGGTTCGACCGCGAATTTGAACTTGTCGCGGTACAGGTAATAGCCGTTGGCGATCTGATAACGCACTTCGAGCGTGCCGGCGTCCACCGCCTGCGCCGAGAACTTGAATGCCAGCGCCGGGTCGAGCAGATCCTGTGCACCGGCAAACCCGTGCAGCGTGAACGACAACACCAAGGCGAAGATTTGGTAAAGGTTGATTCGCATAGTAGAACTCAGGCCCGCTCGTCGTTATGGTGCGTTTCGGATTCGACCCACTGCAAATAAGCCGGCAGGCCGCCAGCGATTGGGACCGCGATGATCTCCGGAAGTTCATAGGGATGGTTGGCGCGGATCGACGCTTCCAGCTCGGCGTAGCGGTCCTGCACGGTCTTGATCAGCAGCGGATGCTCCTCGTCATGCTTTATTTCGCCTTGCCAGCGGTACACCGAGGCGCACGGTGCGAGGATGTTGACGCAGGCGGCGAGGCGCTGTTCGACCAGCAAGGCGGCGAGTTTTTCCGCGCTTTCACGGTCCGGCAGGCTGGTGACGACGAGCAAGCTGTCCATCGGCTCGGGTTCAGTTCGCCACGACCGGCGGCACGCCCTCGTGCACGCTCGGGTAGCGCAGGCGCACGCCGAGCTCGGCTTTCATGCGCGTATTGACCAGGCGGCGCGATTCGCGCATGAAGGACAGCAGTCCTTCGGCAATGGCGCCAGCCTCCGCCGCCGCACGCGCAATGCGCGGCGGACGCGGCAGGCGCGCGCGATCGGCCACCAGATCGAAGTAATCGCCCATTTTGATTTCGCCATCGTCGCTCGCATTGTATACGCGGCCGGCCGCGCCCCGTTCGAGCGCCGCCAGACAGACGACGGCGAGGTCGTCGGCGTGGATGTGATTGGTATAGACGTCATCCTCGGCGCGCAATACCGGCGTGCCGCGCCTAAGCTGCGCCAGCGGCAGGCGCTCGGCGGCGTAGATTCCGGGCACACGCAGGACAGCCACGGCCACGCCGCTATGCTTGCCCCAGGCGAGGAGCGAGCGCTCCGCGTCGGCCCGGCGCAGGGCACGAACGGTCTGCGGCGCAAGCGGCCGGTCCTCGTCCACCCAGGCTCCGCCACAATCCCCATAGACACCACTGGTGCTGATGTACACCAGGCGCCCGGGCGGCCGCATCGAGAGCGCTGCGATCAGATTGGCGCTGCGCTGGTCGCGCTCGCCGCTCTCGCCCGGCGG
>JADGRR010000461.1 GCA_017880745.1 Burkholderiales bacterium | reverse complement strand
TGCGCTTCAGCCGAAGTGAGCCAGGAGACGAACTTGGCCGCGGCGCCGGCATTGATTCCGGGAAACCGGGCCGGGTTCACCGCGACGACGCCATATTCGTTGTACAGCCGCGGATCGCCCGCGGTCAGAATTTCCAGGCCGGTCCGCGCGCGAAAGGCGGCAAAAGTCGCGCGGTCGCACAGGGTGTAAGCCTGCATCTCGCCCGCCATCATCAACACGCTGCCCATGCCTGTGCCCGCCGACAGATAGCCCGCCCATCTGGGTTCCAGCCCGGCGGCACGCCATAACTCCCGCTCCTTGACATGCGTCCCGGACTCGTCGCCGCGGGATACGAAGCGCACTTTGGCATCATGGATCCTGCGCATCGCCTCGACTGCATCCTTGATACCGCGGATGCGGGCCGGATCCTGCGGCGGGCCGGCGATGAAGAAATCGTTAAAGGCGACCACGTAGCGCTTCAGCCCCGCGCCGGAACTCACCAGCTTTTCTTCTTGCGCCTTGACATGCGACATGACCGCGTCCACGTCGCCGTTCGCGGCCAGCCTGATCACCTGCCCGGTGCCGCCAATGGCCAGCCGGACCTTGACTCCCGACGCCGCCTCGAATGCGGGAATGAGGGTGTTGAGCAGGCCCGAATCGTCCAGCGTATGCGTCGCCGCCAGTTTGAGCTCGGCCGCCGCCAGCGGCTGCGCCAGCAAGGCCAAGCATAGCGCGGCGCCAATGCGGCAAAAGCTACGCAAGCAGGAGGTGTAAGGGTGCACACCGAGCCTCGTTATGTTTTGCGGAATATAACGCCGACGTCTTTGAATTGCACGCTCGCCCTATTTGCCTGCGCTGGGGAAAAACAGTTGCACGCCGTCCACCTTGAAATCTGCAATGAGCTTCTGGCCTTCGGCGGAGGTAATCCAGTCGATCAATGTCATCGCACCGCGGTAGTTGACCCCCGGATATTTCTTCGGGTTGACGGCGATGATACCGTAAGGGTTATACAGCCGCGGGTCTCCTTCGACCAGGATTTCCAGCCCGGTGCGGCTGCGATAGGCGGCGTAGGTTGCGCGATCGGTGAGCGTGTAGGCGCGCAGGCTGGCGCTCATGGTCAGCACCTCGCCCATGCCCTGCCCGGCGGACAGGTAGGCCGGCCCGCCGGGTTCGACACCGACCAGCTTCCAGTAGGACAACTCCATCTTGTGCGTGCCCGAATCGTCGCCGCGCGAAACGAAGCGCACGCCCGCCTGCTTTATTTTGCGCATCGCTTCGACCACGTCCTTCATGCCGCGGATGCCAGCGGGGTCGTCCCCGGGACCGACAATGACGAAATCGTTGTACATCACGTCGCGCCGGTTCACGCCATGGCCAGCGGCCACAAAAGCGTCCTCGGCCGGCCGTGCGTGCACCAGAGTCACGTCCACGTCGCCGTTCTCTGCGAGCTTCAGCGCCTTGCCCGTGCCCACTGGAATCACCTGCACCCTGCAGCCGCATTTCGCTTCATACTTCGGTAGCAGCACCTTGAGCAGCCCGGAATTGTCCGTGCTGGTCGTGGTGGACATGCGGATGTCACTGCTCTGCGCCCACGCGCCAGCAGCCATGCCGACCACGAGCCCCAATAGGGTCCCAAACAACAGCGATTTCATCCCGCACTCCTCCTATCCTCGTTTTTGCTCCAAAACGCTCGTTTATGTAATCTATTGCATATGTGTATATTTGTTATTATCGCCTATTGCCATACCCCTGAGAATAAGCTATTTATTGCATAAATGACCAATCTTGTCCCGATGATCCGCTGGCACGTACTAGGGGCAGGCGGACCCGCGCTCGACGCGCGGCTGCTGCCGCTTCTGGCCGCCATCGACGGCGGCGCAAACCTTGGCGCGGCCGTCGCGCAGGTCGGGCTGTCCTATCGCCACGGCTGGGGGCTGCTGCACGCGCAGGCGGCGCTGCTGGGCGTGTCCCTGGTCGATATGCAGCGGGGCAAAGGCGTTTCCTTGACCGTCGCAGGACGACAACTCCTGCAACTGACCGCCGCCGCCGAGCAGCGGCTGCTGCGCAAAGCGGGCGCGATCGAGATCGCACCCCTGCCGCACACGGCAGCGGAACCGCTGCGGCTGAGTATTCATGCCAGCCACGACCTGGCGCTGATCGAGTTGCGCGAGCGCATCGCGCCCGCTTTCGGCCTGGAACTGAATCTCGAGTTCAAGGGCAGCATTGAAGCGCTCGCCTCGTTTGCCGCCGGCCACGCCGATCTGGCCGGTTTCCACGTCCCTCTCGGATCGCACCCGGGCGCGCTTGTGCCCTTTCGGCGTTGGCTCAATCCGCGGCAACACCGCCTGATCGCATTCATCGAACGCGAGCAAGGCATGATGCTGCCCCCTGGCAATCCTGCACATGTGCGCGGTCTGCGCGACCTTGCCGACAAGCAACTGCGGGTGGTCAACCGGCAGCGCGGCTCGGGCACCAGGCTCCTGTTCGACCAGTTGTTGCACGAATCGGGTATCGATCACGGCGCATTGCGCGGCTATTCCAATGAGGAATTCACCCATCTCGCCGTGGCGGCGACCATCGCCGCGGGCAAGGCCGATGCCGGTTTTGGCGTGAAAGCCGCCGCCCTGCAGTACGGACTCGCGTTCAAGTCGCTGGAGCGCGAGCGCTATCTGCTTGCCTGCCGCAGCGAGGCTGCGGATAAGCCCGCAATCCGACGCTTGCGCCATGCGCTTGCCAGTCCGCAGATGCTGCAGGTATTGAAAAGCCTGCCGGGCTATGCCGGCGCGAACACCGGCAGCCTGCTCACTTTTGCCCGCGCCTTTTCGACCAGCCGCGATAGCGCGCGGAAAAAGGCCTGAGCCGCGCGCCCGCCGTCGCGCGCCCGCCGTCGTTGCGCGCCCGGTGCGGAAGCGGTATATTTCCGCCATCGGGAAATGCAGACTCCCGGTCAGACGGTGTCCCGTCCAAGTTCTGCGACTCTCTTCTTGCGAGGATCCTCATGGACACCGTTATCTCCAGCATTTCAATTGCGCAGCTTCTTCGGCATTCGCACTCCAAGTGGGTCACGCGCGAGCGCCCCAAGATCGATCGCATCGCCTGTCCCTGGCTGATCCGGCGCTTCATCGACCCGCGCGCGAAATTTCTGTACGTGCCCTCGGCGCAGGTTCGCGCGGTTGCAGAAGCCGAGCAGGCTATTCCCTATGACGTGCCGGACGTGCAGTTCTCCCACCGCGGCGAGTTGTGCAGCTTCGACGCTTTCCTTGCGGATTTCGCCATCGACGATCCGGTGCTCGCCGATCTTGCGCTGATCGTGCGCGGCGC
>JADGRR010000460.1 GCA_017880745.1 Burkholderiales bacterium | reverse complement strand
GTTGATGGCCACTGACTTGCCCGAGCCGGTCGTTCCGGCCACCATCAGATGCGGCATTTTCGCCAGATCGGCAACCACGGGCTGGCCGGCAATATCCTTGCCCAGGGTCAGCACCAGCGACGAGTGCATCTCGTGGTAGACCTCGGAACTGAGGATCTCCGACAGCCGCACGATCTGGCGCTTGGGATTGGGAATTTCCAGCCCCATGCACGACTTGCCGGGGATGGTTTCGCCCACGCGGATGCTCACCACCGACAGCGCCCGCGCCAGGTCCCTCACCAGGCTCGTGATCTGGCTCCCCTTGACGCCCACCGCCGGCTCGATCTCGTAGCGCGTGATTACCGGGCCCGGATAGGCAGCCAGCACCCGCACCTGCACGCCGAAGTCGGAAAGTTTCTTTTCGATCAGGCGCGAGGTGTATTCCAGGGTCTCGGCGCTCATCGCCTCGACGTCGCGCTGGGGTTCGTCCAGCAGCGACAAAGGCGGCAGCGGCGTGTCGGGCAAGTCCTGGAACAGCGGCACCTGCTTTTCCTTGATCACGCGCGCGGACTTGGGAATCTCGACCACTGGGGCTTCGATGCGTATCGGCTCGTGATCCTCGATGATGCGTTTCTTGTCCTCTTCTACGATCACCTCGCGCTCCAGCGTCGCGACTTCACCCGCCTTGCGGTCCTGGCGGCGCTGCCAACTTTGCACCACGAACGCATAGGCGAATTCCAGCGCCGCGCCGATCGACTCGATCACGGTCAGCCAGGAAATTCCGGTAAACAGGCTCAAACCGATCGCAAACAGGGTGAGCAAGATCAGCGTCGCCCCGGTAAAGCCGAATGCACTGGAGAAGCTGCTGCTGACCACTTCACCGAGTATGCCGCCGGGCCTCAGCGGCGGCAGCATCGCCTTGAGGGTGTAAAAACGCAGCGCTTCAATGCCGCAACTGGCGGCGACCAGCACGGCAAAGCCGGCCAGCGCGATGATCAGCGGTCGCTGGTCCAGCAGCCGCCTGCCGTCCAGCCGGCGATAGCCGGTAACGACGACGTAGGCGAGCAGCGCAACCAGCCAATACGCGGAAACGCCGAACAGGTACAGCAGCAACTCGGACAGCCAGGCACCGGCGCGCCCGCCGGCGTTTCTCGCGGCGGTCGCTGCGGTACTGTGAAACCAGCCAGGATCCGACTTATCGAAGGTGACCAGGATCAGCAACAGGTAAAGCGCCAACGCGAGAAGCGCAAACCACTTGGATTCGCGCAGCAGGGCGGCGATTTTTCCCGGGAGGGGGGGCGTATCGGTTCGGTTCAAGGTGTTCATGGGGTGTCACACGGCGATGCGGGCATTTTACGCGCTTGGCCCGCCTCGCACCAAAGCATGCTCGCGGCGTCCGAAAATAAACAACCCCGCACACGGCGGGGATTTTCCACGATCGGAGAACGGCGCGAGTCAGCGGCGGACGATGGCACCGGGGCGGGCGGCCGGGGACGCGTAGCGACGCTTATTTGGCGAGCAGTATATTGTCGCGCAGGACGATGGAGCGCCCGCGCACTTCGATGTAACCGCCGAGTTGCAGGTCCTTCATCACGCGGCTGACCATCTCGCGCGAAGCGCCTATCATCTTGGCGATGTCCTGCTTGGATACCTTTTTGACGACCACCTTCTCCCCATCGACATCCTCGGCCATCTCCAGCAGCAGCCGCGCCACCCGGCCGTATACGTCCATCAGCGCCAGGCTGCCGATCTTCCGGTCGGCTTCGCGCAGCCGTTTTACCAGGCCGCGCATCACCATCAGCGACAGGTCGGAATTCTCCGCCAGGCTATGCTTGAAGTCGGTCTTGGAAATGGTCAGCAACTCGCACGGTTCCAGCGTCACCACACTGGCCGAGCGCGGGCTGTCGTCCAACAAACCCATCTCGCCGAAGAACTCGCCCGTGCCGAGGATGGCAAGAATCACTTCCCGCCCGTGCTCGTCGCTCATCAGCACCTTGAGGCGGCCGTTAATTACAATGTACAGCGAATCGGTAGGATCGCCGGCGCGGATGATCGTGGCGTTGCGGCCAAGACTCTTGCGCACGATCATGCGTGCGAGCACGCTTAGCTGATCCTCGCCCAAGCCCGCGAACAGCGGCACATTGCGCAGCAGTGTGGTCGATACGTTTGCCGGGTGCGCCATGTCGAATTCCCCACTTGTGCTCACTGCTGTGACTGTAACAAAGCCTGGATCGGGTCAGCCCCGGGAGCAAGTGTAACCCAACCGGCAGGCTCAACCCCGACGCCAAATCCCCCGGAGACTCGCGAACCAGCGCTGGTTGCAGGAAGGTTTGCCCGAATCGTCCATCGTCGAAATGCCCGTGCGGATGCGCCCGGTCCGGGTTTCCTCGTTCGCGGCGAAGATGATATACGACATCAGAGAATCATCGAAGCCCCGTGGCGACAGCGACTGGATGAACGCGCTAGCCTTGGTCGCATCCGTCCTCAAGAAGTACGAGCCGCCGCCCGCGCCGCCATTTATCCCGGGGAACAGGAGCAGGACCTGCGAGGAGACGTCGTAATAGAGCGTGATCGGCTGGTTGTTGCGGTCAAAGATTCCAGACCCGACCCCTCCCTCCATCAGCAAACCGACGTTCGGCACCGTGTGCGTCCCGTTCTCATCCGTGTAGGTGTAGTCGAACTTGCCTCCGATGTTGATCTCCATGTCGCCGCTGTTGACGATAGCCGCCGTCGCGCCGGCGCCGGTGCCGCCGATGAGCTTGATGTAGCCGCCGGTATTGAGCCTCAGGCTGACCGGGTCGATCTTGGCGCCGGCCGAAGTCTGACCGCCGTTTTTCGAATCCGCCGTGCCGCCGGTCAGCACCAGATTACCGCCGATATCGATGAACTTGCTGCTGGTGCCCAGTATCAGCGCGTCGGCCGCAGCCAGCGCGCCGCCTCCGGCCTTGGTATCGCTCGAGGCGGTGCCGCCGTTCAGGGTGATGTTGCTGCTGTTGGTGGTGTAGGGCGCGAGCGGGTTGACGGTTTGCGTATCCGGGTCCAGCGTGATTTGCGCCCCGCCCCTGACCCCGAGGATGGTGATGACTTCGCCGCGGATTGCGGCCAGCGCCGAGCTCTCGACCGCTGCGCCGGCTATGCCGGTGGAGGTCGAGCTAGCGCTTCCGCCGGTAATGACGATATTGCCCGACGTCCCGGCGCCGCCCTGGTCGCCGTTAAGATAGATATCGAGCTTCTTCTCGGCGCGCAGAGTCGAGTCGAAGAACTTGCCGCTGCCTGCGGTATTGGCGCTGTTGTCGATGACGAGGTTCTGCACCGGCAACGGGT
>JADGRR010000050.1 GCA_017880745.1 Burkholderiales bacterium | reverse complement strand
TCATGGCCCGATGCCGGCCACTCAGGCCATGATCCTGCGAAGCAGATTTACGCCTTGACGCGGTCTAGGGTCGCCTTGCGCACCGCCAGTCGCCGTACCATCACGGCCAGTGTTTACCCGGCAAGAACGTCATGCTAGATTATCGAAGCGGGAACTGACATTCTCCATACGCAGCCGGTGAACTGCCGGCGTCCGGTTGTGCCAGCTTGCCGCCAACGAGGTAACGATCATGGCTATTCTCATACATTACTGCGCCGCCTGAAACTACAAACCCGAAGCCCTCCGTGTGAAGGCTTGGATCGAAGCCCGCGGGCGCGGGCCAGTTGACGTTCGGCCGGGCAGGTCGGGCCAGTTCGACATCGTCGTCGATGAAAAGCTCGTCTACTCGCGCTATGAGACGGGACGATTTCCATCGGACGCCGACCTGGAGAAGGTCCAGTTCTAATGCGGCCGCGCGGCGCTGCGGGCTCAGCATCGGGTCAGTTGAGGGTGGCAGCGATTTGCCGGATCTGCTCCGGCGTGTGCTCCCCCGCAAGCGGCGTTCCCGGAATCAGATACTTGCCCTTGGCGAGCGGCCCGATCATGACCGGCTCGAAGCCGATGTCGCGCACCAGGCGCGACGCCACCGCGACGGCGCTCGCATCATCGCCCGCCATCGGAATTCCGGTACGCTCGCCCTGGCGCTGCGCGGCCTCCGCCAGCTTCGCGTAATTGATCGCATTGAAGGCACGCACGAGGCGCGCCCCTGGCAGCAGTTCGGCCGAGGCGAGACCGGCACCCTTCTCCCGTGCCCGGGTCGCGATCTCGCCGTCGCGTCCGGGAATGGGGTTGCACGCATCGAGCACCACTTTGCCTTTGATCAACTCCGCCAGATCCCGGCCGAGCTGCGGCAGCGCGCTGTAAGGCACCGCCAGCAGCAGCACTTCGCCGAACGCGGCAGCCTCGCGCGGCGTTCCGGCCCGCGCGTTCGGCCCGAGGCGTACAGCCAGCGCTTTATCCTGCTCGAGATCGAGCGACGAGAACATGACTTCGTGCCCGGCTTTCACCCAAAGCCCGCCGAGTGTGCTGCCGATCCTGCCCGAACCCACGATCCCGATTTTCATTTTTCCAGTCGCATCGCCGGCAGCGCGCGCCGCGAACGGCAGACTACCCAAGACGAAAGTTGCGGCGGCAACCCCGGCGATCCGGAGAAATCCGCGGCGGTTCTGCATCGTGGCGTCATTTGCTTGCATCACAATTCTCCCGAAAACGGTTGTCGATAAGCCAATCGGCGCTGCACATCGAAACTGCCCTCTTTAACTGTGGCAGCTGCCGACCGATGGCGCCCGCCACTTGCGCGCCGTCCTTGAATTCCGCGGCGGCATAGGTTCATTATCCACCCACAAACCGATCCTGGCAGCCCGCGCCGATGCCGGTGCAGATTCGTGTGCGGCCCCGCAGACATTCGTTTTATTGGTATCGTTCGGCTATGGACTTCGATTTCGATATTCCGGTAGACCGACAAGGCACATACAGCCTGCGCTGGGAGAAGTATGCCGGGCGCGACGTGATACCGCTGTGGGTGGCGGATATGGATTTCCGCTCACCGCCGGCGGTGATCGATGCGCTTCGCCGCCGCGTCGAGCACGGCGTCTTCGGCTACACGCTGCCGCCCCCGGAGTTGAGCGCACTGATCGTCGAACGCATGCAGCGGCTGTATCGCTGGGCAGTCCACCCCGACTGGATCGTGTTTCTGCCCGGCGTCGTATCCGGCCTCTATCTGGCGGCGAGCCGTCTGACACGGGTGGAGGAACACATTCTTTCGCCCTCACCCGTCTACTATCACCTGTTCCGCGCGGCGCAGACCGCCCCGCGCGCCTGGAGCGACGTGCCGATGGTGCTCGAGCGGGGCCGCTGGGTGTGGGACGAGGACCGGCTGGCCGCCTCCGTGCTGCCCAACTCGCGCATGCTGATGCTGTGCAGTCCGCACAACCCGGGCGGCACGATCTTCAGCCGCGACGAACTGGCGCGGATCGCTGCGTTCGCCGCGCAGCACGACCTGCTGATCTGCTCCGACGAGATTCACTGCGACCTGCTGCTCGACCAGGGCAAGCCGCATGTACCGATCGCCAGCCTCGCGCCCGAGGTTTCGCGCCGCACCGTCACGCTGATGGCGCCGTCGAAGACCTTCAATATCGCCGGAACCGGCTTCGCCTTCGCCATCATCGAAGATATCGGACTGCGCCAGGCCTTCTCGTTTGACCTGAAAAAGTCGGTGCACGACGCGACTTTGTTCGGCTATGAGGCTGCGCTCGCCGCGTATCGCGACGGCCAGCCATGGCTCGATGCCTTGCTCGACTATCTGCGCGGCAACCGCGATCTGCTTGAGGCCGCGGTTGCGCGCCTGCCCGGTGTCGAAATGGCGCATCTCGAGTCGACGTTCCTGGCGTGGATCGATTGCTCGGGCCTGGGCCTTGCCGATCCGCACGCGCACTTTCTCGGGCATGGCCTGGGTCTTTCACCCGGCGCCGATTTTGGCTCACCGCGCTTCGTGCGCCTCAACTTCGGCACGCAGCGCAGTGTGCTGGGCAATGCGCTCGTGCGCTTGGAGCGCGCAGTACTCGATGCGCGCCGGAGCTAGCGCCACGGATAGCCGTCTCCGCCATTTATCTGGCGGCCGGAGAACCAATACTGGCGCGCGTCTCCGGGCATCTGCGCAAGAAGAACGGGCAACGGTCTGCATCGAAGTGGGCGAACCGGCACGTGCTCATGTGAACATGCGGCGGGTCAGTATCCGGCCAGCTTCTCTGCGGCCATTCGCCGCAATTCGTTTTTCAGCGCCTTGCCCAGCGCATTGCGCGGCAGCACGTCGATAAAAAACACGTGCTTCGGTTTCTTGTAGCCCGCGATCAGCGTGCGGCAATGCTCGATCAAGGCTTCCGCGCTGGCAGCCGCGCCGGGCTTGGTTTCGACGAAAGCGGCGACCGCTTCGCCGTAGACGGCGTCGGGCACGCCGATGACTGCCGCGTCTGCCACGGCCTCGTGCAAGACGAGCGCCTGTTCGACTTCCTTGGTGTAGATGTTGAAGCCGCCCGAGAGCACCATGTCCTTCTTGCGGTCGACGATGTAGAGATAGCCCTCGGCGTCGCGGCGCGCGAGATCGCCGGTGTAGATCCAGCCGTCGCGAATCGCGGCCGCGGTCTCCTGCGGCCGATTGTAGTAGGCGCGCAGGGTAATGTAGCGCCCCGGCGCCCCGGCGCGCACCAGCAGCTCGCCGACTTCGTCCACCGCGACGTCCGCGCCGGCGTCGTCGATCAACCGGATCTCAACACCCGGCGTGGGCCGGCCGACCGATGCGGGATGGGTGAACTGCTCGGCATGGCCGAGGCTGGTGACCGCACCCGCTTCGGTCATGGCGAAGAAAGAGTAGATCTGCGCATTGGGCAGCAAGGAGATCACACGGCGTTTCAGTTCCACCGGAAATGCCTCGCCGGTAACGATCAGGCGGCGCAGCGAACTGCACTTGTCCGGATCGCGCTCGATGTGCGGCAACAGCATTCGCGCCACGGTGGGCACCATGCCGAGGACGGTGATCCGTTCCCGCTGGATCAGCTCGACTGCCTGTGCCGAATCGAACTTGTCCATCACCACGACGGTGCCGCCCAGGCAAAGCGCATTGGTCAGCCGCCCGAGTCCGGTGCGGTGAGCGAGAGGCGTGGTGACCAGATAGCGATCGTCGCCGCCGATGCCCCACTCGATCGCGTTGATGTAGCCATGCTGAATGAGCTGGTTCGCATGCGTGATTACCGCGCCCTTGGGCTTGCCGGTGGTGCCCGAGGTGTAGATGATCATGCAGTCCTCCGCCTCGAGCGGCACTGCGGGCAACGGGCCGCGGGCGGTCGCGAGATCGCGGAACGCGGCCTCGCCTGCGGCCGCTTCGCCGGTGACTACCGCGCGGCAACCCGGCAGTTGCCGGACGATGCCTTCGAGCGCTTCGCGCGCACCCGAGTGATAGCCAAAGACGGCCGGCTGGCTGTCTATGGCGATGTGTTCGACTTCGCGCGCGGTGAGCCGGGTGTTGACCGGAACCACGATCGCGCCAAGGGTGAACGCTGCGTACGCGATTTGGACGAACTCGACGCCATTGGGCAGGTAGACGAGGACGCGGTCGCCCGCACGCACGCCGAGCCGCGCGAGCCCGGCGGCGGTGCTGCGGATGGCCGCATGCAACTCGGCGTATCCAATGCGCTCTTCGCCGCAGATTACGGCCACATGCGCCGGACGCCGCAGCGCGTGGCCGGCTAGGACATGCTCAAGGCGCATGCGGCTTACGCCAGCTCGAACGCCGGGTAGTTGTGCTCGTCGTTCAGTTTGTCCCAGGCGAGCTTCACGCGGGCGCCGATTTTCAGATCTTCCGCTGCGCAGTTGAGCACGTTGCCGATGAAGCGCACGCCCTCATCCAGATCGACCGTCGCCACGCACAGCGGCAGGCGGCCCTCGAGCCCCGGCCCGGGAATGCGGATCACGGTGCAGGCATAGATCGTCCCCTTGCCCGACACTTCGCGCCACTCGACGTTTTTCCTGCCGGTGTAGATGCTCACCGGCCGGGGGTAGTGCTGGAACTGCTTCGTCTCCGGGCAATACTGCAGCACCAGCTTGCCCGCCTTCACGCCGTTCCAGAACGGCGCGGTGTCGACGTAGACATTCGGTTTGGGCACTGGCCGGCCCGCTGGTTTTTGCTCGCTCATGTCACGCCTCCAGGATCATGGCCGAACTGGTGCTCCAGTTGCGGCCGTAGGGAATCACGCCGATGCCGGTCACGAGCGCGTTGCGCGGATCGGAAACCTGCCGCGCGCCAGCCTCGCCGAACATCTGGCGCACCGCTTCGACCAGGTTGAGCCCTCCGCTCGCCAGGCCCGGTTGTCCGGCCGAGATCTGGCCGCCGCCGGTGTTGAGGGGCAGCGTGCCCTTGTACGACAGGTCGGTTTCGAGGATGAACTTCGAGCCCTCGCCGCGCCGGCAAAAGCCGAGGTCCTCCATCTGCATCAGCACCGCGATGGTGAAGTCGTCGTACGGATGGAACATGCGGATGTCCTGCGGCGTGCGCCCCCACTGCTTGAAGATCTGCGGGCCGATCTGGGAAAAGCCGGTCCGGGTGATGTCCGGGCAGGCCTCATCGCCGTTGAAGTTGGTCACCTCGGCGTAAGCGACCGGGGTGATGGTTTTCCTGATACCCAGGCGTTTCGCGTTCTCCGCGGTGGTGACGAGCACGGCGTTGGCGCCGTCGCAGAACATCACGCTGTCGAGCAGGCGCAAGGGGTCCGCGATCATGCGCGCAGCCAGGTAGTCCTCGAGCTTGAGCGGTTTCTTGAACTTGGCATAGGCGTTGTCGTTCAGCAGCGCGTGCTCGCGCTGGGTTACCGCGATCTTGCCCAGCGCCTCCAGTTTGAGTTCGTGCTGGTGCATGTAGCGGCTCATCAGCAGGCCGAACATCGCCGGCGGCCCCTGCAGCCCAACGGGATCCTGGAACTCGGCGCGGTAGGCGCCGTAGCTTGCGCGCCAGTCGGAACTGGGCGCGTCTGCGGACATCACCAGGGCCGCCTTGCACTGGCCCTGGCGGATCGCGGCAACCGCGCGCGCCACGCCGCCGGTGGCCGAGCAGCCGCCCATGCCGCCCAGATTCAGCCAGCCCGGTACGAGCCCGAGCGCGTCGGTCATATAGACGGCGAAGAACGGGTTCCCCGCTTCGGAAAGCGCCACGGTGACCGACAGGCCGTCGATCTCGCGCTTATCGATGCGCGTCGACGCCAGCAGCTGCGACAGCGCCTCCCCGGCGAGGTCGTAGGCGCTGCGCCCAGTCTTGAAATCGATCTTCGTCTCGGCGTAGCCGGCGATGACAATGTCTCTGCTTTTCATGGTGCGCCTTACTCTCCCTTGAAGGTCGGGGAGCGCTTCTCCCTGAATGCGCTCAGCCCTTCGCTACGGTCGCGGCTGAAATAAAGCATGAACGAGACATCGCCCTCCGCCGCCATGCCTTCGGCGAGCGCCATGTCCAGTCCGCGATCGATCGCAGCCTTGGTCATCATCACGGAAAGAGGTGCATTGGCGCAGATCGCGCGCGCAAGCTCGCGCGCCTCGGCGGCGCTGATGCGGCGTCCGGCCCAGATGAGCTCCTTGGCGAGCGCCTTGCCGATGAGCCGCGGCAGGGTCTGCGTGCCGCCGCCGCGCATCAGCCCCAAGTGCGTCTCGAGCAGCCCCAACTTCGCGTCCGCGCCGGCGACGATCCGCTCGCCCACCATTGCCGGCCCGAGATCTCCGGTTCATGCTAGCCTAAGGCGTGTTGCTTGTCGAGTTGCATAGCGCTATGCGCGCAGCGGGCCGGATCTTTTGCGACCGAACGATAACCGCCAAGGAGGAAGCAAACTTGATTTCGCTACGACTAGTCGCTGGCCTCATCGCCTGGACCATCCTGGGCCATGCAGTTGCACAGCAGGCGCAGGAAAGAATCTATCCGGCCAAGCCCATCAGGCTGGTTGTCACTTTTCCGCCCGGGGGCAGCACCGACATTACGGCGCGGGTACTTGCCACCAGAATGAGCGAGCGTCTCGGGCAGCCGGTGCTCATCGACAACCGTCCCGGCGCCGGCGGCAACATCGGCTTGGACATTGTTGCAAAAGCCCTCCCCGACGGATACACCATTGGCATCGGTGCCGCGGGTGCGCTTGCGGTGAACGTGAGCCTGTACCCGAAGATGCCGTTCGACCCGGTCAGAGACTTTGCCCCGGTTGGCATGGTCGCAATGATTCCATTCGTCCTGGTGGCGCATCCGTCGATTGCGGCTGCCAATCTGAGCGAGCTGCTGGCAATGGCCAAAGCCAAGCCGGGTTCATTGTCGATAGGACACGGCGGGAATGGCACAGCCATGCATTTGTCAGCAGAGTTACTGAAGCAGATGGCGGGAATAGACCTGGCCCTGATTCCGTACAAGGGCTCCGGTCCGGCGTCAACAGATGTGATGGCAGAGCAAATCCCTCTGGCGATTTCCGACATCCCGGCGTCAATCGCGTTCATTAAATCGGGCAGGCTCAGGGCCTTGGGCGTGACTGCCGGCAAACGCAGCGCTGCGCTGCCGGAGGTGCCGACCTTTGCCGAGGCCGGGATACCGGGCTATGAATCCATTGGCTGGTTCGGCGTCGTCGCGCCTGCGGGAACACCCGTTGCGGTGGTCAATCGGCTCAACGCAGAGTTGCAATCGGCGCTGAACGATCCCGAGATACGCCGCCGGATTATTGCCAGCGGTGCGGAGCCCCTTCCCGGTACGCCGGCGGAATTCCGAAGCATGATCGAGTCCGAGATTGTGAAGTGGGCAAAAGTGATCAAAATCTCGGGCGCGCGCATCGATTAGCAGTTCGTCGCTCCAATTCCCGGTTCGAAGCAATGAGGTCAGCGCTGCGACGCAGGCGCGGGTTCGATCACCTGTCCGTACCGGCGGCAGCAAACCAGTGCGCCATTCCCTGCCCCTTGCAGCGTCAGCCCCGGGGCCGGTCGACGCGTACCTCGCCACGCGCGCGCCGGCGATGATTGTCATCGCCAGTGCGCGCGAAGCGCCGCGCGACAGCTGCATTTGACAAAAATCAAGTACGCCTTCGCCAGAAGGCGCATCGTTCAAATGAGCGCGCCGGCCCGGATTCCCGGAGCGGCGGCGCCCGACCCTATTATTTTCAGGAATCAACACGGGCCACTATGCAAACTCCCCTGCAGATCACATTCCGCAATATTCCGCGCTCCGATGCGGTCGAGGCGCGCATTCGCGACAAGGCGGCAAAGCTCGAGGAATTCCATCCGCGCATCATCAGCTGCCATGTCGTAGTCGAAGAACCGGATCGTCACCATCACCAGGGCAAGCAGTTCACCGTGCACCTCGACATCCGCGTGCCCGGACATGAGGTGATCGTCGACCGCGACCATCACGAGGACATCTACGTGGCGCTGCGCGACGCGTTCAATGCCGCCGGGCGCAAGCTCGAGGAAGTCGTGCGCACCGGGCGCGGCGACGTCAAAGCGCACGAGGTGCCGCAGCACGGCAAGGTGGCGCGCCTGTTTCCCGACGAGGGCTACGGCTTCATCGAGACCGAGGACGGGCGCGAATTCTATTTCAGCCGCGACAACGTGGTCGAACCCTCCTTCGACCGGCTCGAGTCCGGCGCTGCGGTGCAATTCGTCGAGGATGTCACGGGGGAGGGCCGGCAGCATGCCACGCGCGTGAGTGCAGGCAAGCACCGGCCGCCCGCGGCTTGAGCCGCCGCGCGTCGTCCCCGGCGGGCATATCCCGGGCTGCGGCCTGATTGCGGGCCCAGCGGTCTCCTTGTTGAACGCACCGGGCTGCGGAGCAGGCCGGCGATCGCATGCGCGACGCCGGGCGCCGGAGCGCGCGCGATCGCAAAGGCCGCGAGAGAATCAACGCGATGACTCGAAGCAAGACGGCCACGCTGGCGCTTACCGGCAAGACCCGAATTAAAGCACCGATGGTATGGGTGGTGACCAGACCCAGCAGCCAAAAGATGACCGGGACAAGGTTTGTAGTGTACTCTTTTCCCGACGATGTTCTGTACGCTGGTGTACATTAACGAACAAGAATCTGGCGAGCGACTGTCGCCGCCGTGCGCTATCGGCAGCCAAACCAATCTCTCGCTTGCAGGTGTTAAGCTCGGACTCCCGGTTCGCAATTGATTGCACAAAGAAGTGGCGGCCTATCGCCGCCACCCCGGTTGCAATGGGATCGCTGCTACTTCGCGACAGACAAGGAAACCTGAAGTGAATTTGAGCAGTCAAAGCATACGCGACACCTGGACCCGTTGGCGGGCGCGCCTGCCCGGCCATGGCTCGGCACCGTATGTCGGCGACGCGCCACCGCTGCGGGCGGAACTGTTTAGCGCCGACCAGATGGAACGCCATGGCAAGAGCCTGGCGGGCTCGCATCGATTGAGCTCGCAGCGCGCGCCGGATCGACTCCTCCCGCGGTTGGCCGAGAACGATGAAGTTCTGTCGGAGGCCTGCCACCTGCTGCTGGCGGCAGTCAAGGCCAACCGCAGGATTGCGCCGGCTGGCGACTGGCTGCTCGATAACTTCTATCTGATCGAAGAACAGATACGCACGGCCAGGCGGCATTTGCCCAAGGGTTACAGCAGGGAGCTGCCACGCCTGGCTCATGGCCCGTCGGCCGGACTGCCACGCGTGTATGACATCGCGCTGGAGGCGATCTCGCACGGCGACGGACGGGTGGACCCGGAAGGTCTCCGCCGCTTCGTCGCCGCCTACCAGAAGATCACCGCGCTCAAGTTGGGCGAGTTGTGGGCAATTCCCATCATGCTGCGCCTGGCGCTGATCGAGAATCTGCGCCGAGTCGGAGCACGGGTGGCGGCCAACACCATCGACCGGGACCGCGCCGACGTCTGGGCGGACCAGATGATGGAGATCGCCGAGCAAGACCCGAAGAGCCTGATTCTGGTGGTAGCGGACATGGCGCGATCAAATCCACCGATGGTCAGCTCGTTCGTGGCGGAACTTGCGCGACGCCTGCAGGGTCAGAGCGCCGCTCTGGCATTGCCGCTGACGTGGATCGAGCAGCGGCTCTCCGAGTCCAGCCTGACGATCGAGCAGTTGGTACAGTCGGAGACTCAAAAACAGGCCGCCGACCAGGTCTCCATCAGCAACAGCATCGGCAGTCTGCGCTTCCTGGGAGCGATGGACTGGCGCGAGTTCGTCGAAACGATGAGTGGCGTCGAGCAGAAACTGCGGGAGGATCCGGGCGGAGTCTACGCCAGGATGGATTTTTCCACCCGTGATCGCTACCGCCACGTGGTGGAGCGGATAGCGAAAGCGAGCCGCCTGTCCGAGGGCGAGGTCGCGCGCAAAGCGATTCAGTTAGCGCATGAAGGCGCGGCCGGCGCGATGGCGAAAGCGGGCACCCATGGTGGCGCCGGTGGCGATCGCACTTCGCATGTGGGCTATTACCTGATCGATAAGGGTCTGCCACAGCTGCAACGAGCGGCAGAGATGCGCTTATCGATCGCTGACGCCGTGCAGCGAGCGGGCGACCGGTTTCCTTTGCCTCTTTATCTGGGCACGATCGCGCTGCTGACACTGATCTTTGCCTGGAGCTTGCTGGCAAAGGTGCATGCCGGCGGTCTGCATGGCTGGATACTCGCACTGACAGCGATCCTCGTGGTTTTGTGCACCAGTCACTTGGCAATCGCGCTGGTCAACTGGGTGGCAACCTTGCTGGCGACGCCCCGACCGCTGCCGCGCCTGGACTTCTCCAGGGGAATTCCGCCGGACTGCCGCACGCTGGTTGTGGTCCCGACCATGCTCATGAGCGTTCAAGACATCGATGCTCTGGTCGAGGCGCTTGAAGTGCGGTTTCTGGCGAATCGGGACGACCACCTGCAGTTTGGCCTGCTGACCGATTTTCGAGACGCGCACGAGGAAACGCTGGCGGAAGACGAACCGCTGTTGCTGCTGGCCAGGAACCGGATCGAAGAACTGAATGAAAAGTACCGCAGTGCCGAAAGCGGCGCCAAAGGCGATGCCTTTTTTCTCTTCCACCGTCCGCGCCGCTGGAATCCCGAGGAGCGGCTGTGGATGGGTTACGAGCGCAAGCGCGGGAAGCTGGCGGAATTGAATTCGCTGCTGCGCGGCGGCGCTCAGGATTGTTTCTCGCTGATCGTCGGCACGACCGAGGTGTTAGCCAGCGTAAAGTACGTCATTACGCTGGACACGGATACACAGTTGCCGCGTGATTCGGCGTGGCAGTTTGCGGGCGCGATGGCGCACCCGTTGAATCGTGCGCACTTCGACGACCAGCGGCAGCGGGTGACCGAGGGCTTTGGCATCCTGCAGCCGCGCGTGGCGGTGAGCCTTCCGGGCACGAACCGCTCGCGCTATGCGCGACTGTTCGGGAGCGAGGCCGGCATCGACCCGTACACGCGCGCCGTCTCCGATGTTTACCAGGACGTGTTCGGCGAGGGTTCGTTCATCGGCAAGGGCATCTATGACGTCGATGTGTTCGAGCGATCGCTCAAGGGACGCTTCCCCGAAAACCGGATACTCAGTCACGACCTGCTGGAAGGTTGTTATGCGCGGTCCGCGCTATTGAGCGATGTGCAGTTGTACGAGGAATATCCGTCCCGCTACAGCGCGGACGTGAGCCGCCGGCACCGCTGGATACGCGGGGATTGGCAGATTGCATCGTGGTTGCTGCCGCGCGTACCTGGCAACCGCGCGGATTCCGCTACCAGCCGCCGGCAGAACCCGCTGTCGGCACTGTCCCAATGGAAGATCTTCGATAATCTGCGGCGCAGTCTGGTCCCCGCGGCATCGACGCTGCTGTTGCTGCTGGGCTGGACCATATTGTCACCAGCCTGGTTCTGGACCCTGGTGGTGGTCGGCATCATCCTGATTCCGCCCTCGATTGCCTCAATACTTGATCTGTTGCGCAAGCCGGATGACATGCTGCTCGGCCAGCATGTCGCCGCGGCATTGCGCTCGGCTGGCGGGCACTTCGCGCAGGCGGTGCTTGCGCTTGCCTGTTTGCCCCACGAGGCATACTTCAGCCTGGATGCGATCATGCGCACCAATTGGCGGATACTGG
>JADGRR010000459.1 GCA_017880745.1 Burkholderiales bacterium | reverse complement strand
GACGTAGGCGCGGTAGAGGCCGGTCAGCTCCGCCTCCCACTCGGCGCACCACGGGAACACATTCGCGAGCGTCTCGGCGAGCGGCCGCTGCGTATTCACCCGGTGCGAGTAGATCGCAAGGCAGGTGTCCTTGCGCGGGAAACGCTTCTCCGCCTTCGCCAGCCCGCGCTCGTGGCGCACCACGTCCATCAGGTCCGCCGCATCGCCCCGGTCGAGCACGCTGAAATTCGCATCGAGCCCCACCCGCGCCGCGTAGCGGCGGATCAGGCGGTTGGCGATCGAATGGAAAGTGCCCGACCACGGCAGCTTCACTTCCTCGCGCACCTCGCCCACGATGCGCTGCGCCCGGCGCGTCATCTCCACCGCCGCGCGGCGCGTGAACGTGAGCAGCAGGATGCGCTGCGGGCTCACGCCCGCGAGCACCAAGTGCGCCACACGGTGCGCGAGCGTGTTGGTCTTGCCGGTCCCGGCGCCGGCGATGATCAAGAGCGGGCCCGCTTGATATGCGTTGTCAGCCGCGCGCCCGCCGTAGCGGGCGGCGGCGCGCTGCGCGGGGTTCAGGGTGTCCGGGGCGGAGACAGTTGCCATGGGGGCAACTATAGATGATAGCTGTACGTTTATCCAGTGCCGGCGCTTCGGGCGGTGGATATCCGGGCTTGAAGCATTCGATCCGGCTCCAGCTTGACCCTGTGCCTGCCTTTTGCTACAAGGTCATGGCGGGCTTGGCGTTGATTTCCGGGCGGCCCCTATTTGAACGAGACTGCGAAAATGACTGTACGCCGTAGGGAGAAACACCGGCTAAAAAGCATCGGCTGGTTACGCGCGGCGGTATTGGGAGCGAACGACGGCATCGTATCGACATCGAGCCTCGTGCTCGGTGTAGCCGCTTCCAATGCGACGCACAGCAGCATACTGATTGCGGGGATCGCCGGCCTGGTTGCGGGCGCCATGTCGATGGCTACCGGAGAATACGTCTCCGTTCATTCGCAGGCAGATACCGAAAAGGCGACACTCGATCAAGAGCGCACCGAACTCAAAGAGGATTTTGGAGGCGAACAACGGGAATTGATGGCGATTTACGTTGGTCGCGGCCTCGATGCTTCGCTTGCGAAAAAAGTGGCGGAGCAACTCATGGCCCACGATGCGCTTGGCGCACATGCGCGCGACGAACTCGGCATCTCCGGGACGCTAAGGGCACGTCCGCTGCAGGCTGCACTGGCTTCTGCCTGCAGTTTCGCGGCCGGGGCCGCCATGCCGCTCGTGGTCATTGCGCTGGCCCCGGAGTCGTACCTGATCCCTGCCGTTTCCGGAGCTTCGCTTCTGTTTCTCGCGTTCCTGGGAGGATTGGCTGCGCATATTGGCAGCGCAAACGTGGCAACGGGGATAATGCGCATCACATTCTGGAGCGCCTTGGCCATGGGGGTCACTGCAGGTATCGGGGCGCTGATCGGAACCGCTGCCTGAGCAGCGGGCAGAAGCGGCGCCGCGAAGCCGGACAGGCGAGACGCTGCTTCAAGCGGCGATAGAAATCCCCTGTGTAATGTGCGACCCCTCGACCCAGAATCGATCACAGTTGCGATCGCATCCGCGGAATCGGCCAGTCCGGAAATAGCAGGTTTACCCCGGGTGTTTCCGCCTCGCGCTATGTGTGCCACCGAACAGATAGGTTTTGAAAAAAACCGGATCATTTGCGTTTTCCACCGCCCTAGAGAGGATAGACCATGAAATTCAAACTCGCGACAACCTGTTTCGTTATCGGAACTTTGCTGGTCCCTGTTGCGGTCCTTGCCGCCGAAGGCGACACGGACCGTACGCACCCCATGACATTCGTCAAGGACTCGGTAATAACAGCCAAGATCAAGGCCAAGCTGGCCGAGGAAAAGATGAGCAGTCTGACGCACATTAAGGTCGATACCGACGCCAAAGGCGCGGTGGTCTTGCGCGGAAAGGTCAAAACCCAGGAGGAAGCCGACAAAGCGGTTTCGATTGCGCGCGAGACCGAAGGCGTAACTTCGGTAAAGAGCAGTATTCGAGTCAAGGGCACCTCCGCTGCGACCCATGCAGCCGCTGGAGACTCGGACCGTAGTCACCCCAAGGCGTTCGTCAAGGACTCGGTAATAACAACCAAAATCAAGGCCAAGCTGGCCGAGGAAAAACTGAGCAGTCTGGCGCATATCAAGGTCGATACCGACGCCAAGGGTGCCGTGGTTCTGGGTGGGCGAGTCAAAACCCAGGAAGAAGCCGACAAAGCCGCTTCAATTGCGCGCGAGACCGAGGGTGTAACTTCGGTCAACAGCCATATTCGGGTCAAGAAGGACGATTAGGGTTCCGGTTCGAAGCAGATACCCTGCCAATCCAGAAGCGTTCAACGCGCAGATCGTGCCTGCGCGGGCCGGCGTCGGTTCCAGCGGAATCGAGGCCGGTTTTTCATCAATACGTGCGAAAACGCACCAGTTCGTCGCGCAGCCATTGGTGGCTCGTCACTGTGGCGCCGCCATTACACCTCACCTGATACGGTTGGCCGCTAAGACTGCTTTCCGTGGCAGCTCGTTCAATGAATTGTTCGGTGGTATTCACCAGGTTGCTTGCCACCAGGTATTTGTACTTGTCGCGTAAATGCGCTTGTGCGGCTTTCGAGTCATGCCAGGTACCGTTGCGAAAGAACTCGCATCTGGAACCCTCGAGATAGCCAAGCAGAAAATTGACTTCTATTTGCACGCTTGTCGGGGGCTCCGCGCGCGCCACCGGTACCGACAACAGTCCCAGCGTCAGGACCGAACCCATTGCCAATCGCAGGTTCATCATAGTTCCTTATCCAGTGGCAGCAGCGATAGGAGGTGGACCTCGGCTCTTTGCCAGTCGCTCCGGGCCGGTTCCGTGTCGTACTCGACGGCCTGGCCGTCTTCGTCGGTGCGCCAGATCAAGCTCGGCGATCTTCCCAGGTCGCCCGGGAGCAGCGCCAGTGTGTAGCTGTTGGGCAAACTGGTCATCGATTCGAAGCGCGCCGCGGTTTGCTGTGCGAGCTCGGGGCTGTCGATGATCAGACCGATCTCGGTGTTCAGATGCATCGAACGCTGATCGAAGTTCATCGAACCGATGAACAGCTTCTGGCGGTCGAACACGAACAGCTTCGCGTGCAATGAATACTTTCCGAAACGCGCCATCTGTGCCGTCTCGCCGCTGCCTCTGGTATTGCCCAGCAGCGAGCGCACCTCATAAAGTGCCACGCCCTCTTCCAGGAGAGGCAGGCGATAGCGCATGTAACCGGAATGAGCCGCCAGTACGTTGGCCGCCTCGAGCGAGTCGCCGAT
>JADGRR010000458.1 GCA_017880745.1 Burkholderiales bacterium | reverse complement strand
CCGCCATCGCAGACAAAGACGCGGGCCTGATAAACCAGGCTGGAGCGCACCTCGACCGTCTCGACCGTTTTTGGGGTGAACTCGGCGCTGGGGGATACATAGCCAATCCATCCCTGGTAGGGCCGATCTGGATGGCTGTCCGTGCTGATGCTCGCCCGCGCACCGACCGGCACCCGACCCAGGTGCGTCTCCGGCAGCCAGACGCGCACCCAGAGCGGATCGGTGAGTGCCAGCGTGAATACCGGTTTCGCCGGCGAAGCCATGTCGCCGGGTTGCAGGATGCGCTTCTCGATCACACCCGCGGCCGGCGCGACGAGTTCGCCTTCGCGCAAATCGCGCTGCAGGCCGGCGACCGCGGCTCCCTGCGCCGCGAGTGTGGCGCGTGCCCCTGCGATGTCTTCCTGGCGCGGCCCGAGTTCGGTGAGATGCAGGGCCTGCTCGGCCGCCTTCAGCTGTTCCTGCGCCTTGTTGAGAGCGAAGCCCGCCGTGTCGGCCTGCTGCTGCGACACGAAGTGCCGCGCCACCAGATCCACCTGGCGCTGATAGAACGCCACGGCCTCGGCCACCGCCACCTTCGCGGCATCGCGCTGGGCGCGGGCCTGGGCAATTTCCTCGGGGCGCGACCCGGCCAGTAGGCGGGCGAGCACCTGCCGCTGGGCGTTTGCCTGCGCCTCGGCCTCGGCCAAGGTCAGGCTCAATCGTTCCGTGTCGAGCAGCGCCAGCGACTGGTCCACCTTGACCCGCTCCCCTTCGCGCACCAGTACCCTGGCGATGCGTCCGCTGGCGTTGAATGCCAGTTCCACTTGGCGGATGTCGACGTTGCCGTGCAGGGTCAGTTCGTTCGATGGCGGGACTGCACGGTGTCGAAGCCACCAGGCGCCGGCCGCGACAAGCGCGACGACGATCAAAACCAGGACGATAATTCTTGCTTTCATTGCGAAAACCACGGTTAGAACCGCCCGGGCACAGAGGCAGAAGTCGACTCGTCTCTTGCTGAAGGAGTTGCATGCTGCGCTACGGCGCCAATATTACTACTGAATCGCGACGACCTTCCCAGACATTGTCGAGAGCCGCCACCAAAACAACGTCCCCAATGTCGGCTTATTTGGAACCGCGACGGCCCGCTCGGTCTAGACCGATGAGCAGCTGTTGCGACAGGCAGCTTCAGGATCAATTAGCCGCCATTGCTGATGCCGAGGTCATGAGGCCGGATTGGGTGGACTGCGGAAATTCAGCAATCTTGTAAGCGGCCATTCGATGCAACCAGACTGATTGCGGATCCCCTCTGGGTCAGTTGCGGGGAGGGTGATGCCTACCACCCCATCTGCTGCCTACGAGTGGTTCACCTTGGGCCACCACGCGGTGCGGTTTTCGACGCCAGCCCGGCAGCACCAAGCTCGGCCGGCGGATTACTCCGCTCCGTGGCGCTCCCGGAGGCGGTGTTCGAGGGAAGTTCGGTTGAAATTTGAGTAAGCGTGTTCCTGCGCGGAGCAGATTGACCAGCCTGCGCGTTATGGAGTGATCAGGGAGAAACCTCTCCAAACGCCCATCCAGAAGAGCAATTGGGCTGGTGAGGGGTGGTCAGCGCAAGTCGCGCACGTTGGTCAATGTTGATCGCCCAGCAACATTCATTTGCGCAGAAGGTCTTTGAGCAGTCTAATTGAGGAACGATTACGGACAACCGGCCCCGGGGAGGGGTCATCGATGACAACGTTCTCTACCAGGCTCACTCGCGCGCTGAATATCCGGTATCCAATCGTATCAGCCCCGATGGCCTTTGCCGGCGGCGGAGCGTTGGCCGCAGCCGTCACCCGCGCAGGCGGCCTTGGCCTGATTGGCGGTGGATACGGGGACCCGGCCTGGATCGAGGATCAGTTCGATGCGGCCGGCGACCAACACGTCGGCGTCGGCTTCATAACATGGTCCTTGCGCAAGTCCCCATCCCTCTTGAGCGACGCGTTGAAACATCGTCCGGCAGCAGTGATGCTGTCCTTCGGCGACCCTCGACCGTTCGTGGACGACATCCGCGGCGCCGGCACGGTCATGATTTGTCAGTGCCAAAATATGGAGCACGTGCAAGATGCGGTCGATGTCGGTGCCGAGGTCGTTGTGGCGCAAGGAGCCGAAGCCGGGGGGCACGGTGCGCTGCGCGGTACGCTGAGCTTCGTGCCGGAAGTCGCGGATTTTCTCGCACAGCATTCTTCCGGCACGCTGCTGCTTGCGGCGGGGGGCATTGCCGACGGACGCGGTCTCGCCGCCGCACTGGTGCTCGGCGCTGATGGCGTTCTCGTCGGCACACGCCTCTGGGCATCGAAAGAAGCACTGGTGAAGGAACCTCACCACAATTCAATCCTCGAATCGAACGGCGACGGTACGCTGCGCACAAGGGTGGCGGACATTGCCCGGCAGATTCCCTGGCCGAGGGGATTCACCGCACGGATTCGTCGCAATGCTTTCACCGATCGCTGGCATGGCCGTGAAGACGAGCTTGAAGCCAATGTCGCCATAGAGGGACCCCGGTACCGGCAGGCCTTCGCGCAAGGTGACCCTGACAATACGGCCGTTTGGTTTGGCGAAGCGGCCGGCCTTATCCACGCCATCGAACCGGCAACGGTCATCGTCGAACGAATGGTCACACAAGCGGCTTTTCACCTCACGCGTCGGGGCGGCGCAACGCTCTCCTGACACTCGCAGCTGGATGTTCAAGCGATCCCGCCACGGAAGATTGGGTCGTCTCCAGACTTTCCGATTGCTCACATCCGCAGCGGCCGCCAGTAGCCGGTCAGTTCGAGATAGCCCAGCCCCAATACCTTGCCACCGCTCTTGGCTGACACCGCGCCTTCCCAGTAGATGGTGCCGGTGCTCGCGCGCGAGTCGAGTTCCTGGTCGTCCATCAGCGGCTCCAGTTCCAGGTCCAGGCCCCCTGCCCTCAGCCGCACGGCGACCGGATATTCGGCCCCGGTGCGCGGCGAGCGCCAGCGGCGCGCGGGCTCGAAGCTCACGTCCTCCGGCTTGAGCACGCGCGCGCGGCCGTCGGCACTGCGCAGGGCGCCTCCGGCCCAGTAGGTACGTCCCTCTTTGTCGCGCATGCGGAACGCCATCAGCGCCCCGCCGCCGGCGAAATTCAATCCCACCCAATCCCAGCCCGCGGCCTCCTTGGCCAGGTATTCGCTGGACCACTCGTGGTCCAGCCAGGCGCTGCCGCTGACCGTGAACTGCTCGCCTTTGACGAATATCGTGCCGGACACGGCGAGCTGCGGCCGGCTGTAGTAGTAGCTTGCCTGCTCAGGCCGCGGACCCTTGCGGCTCAAGCCG
>JADGRR010000457.1 GCA_017880745.1 Burkholderiales bacterium | reverse complement strand
ACTCGTTCGAATGCGCGAGGATGACGCCGTTGAAGGGAATCGCCGAAAAACCTTCGGTGCCCTTGAAGTTGCCTTCCTGGGTCGCGGTCAAAAGGGGATGCAGCATCTTGATCGGCGCCTTGAACATCTCGACGAATTCCAGCAACCCCTGGTTGGCGAGGCACAGTCCTCCGGTATAGCTGTACGCGTCGGGATCGCTCTGCGAAAAACGATCAAGCATGCGAATGTCGACCTTGCCGACCAGCGTCGAGATGTCCTGGTTGTTCTCGTCGCCCGGTTCGGTCTTGGAGATCGCGATCTGGCGCAGCACGGAGGGCTGCACGCGCGCCACGCGGAACCTGGAAATGTCACCGCCGAATTCCTGCAGGCGCTTGATCGCCCACGGCGACATGATGCCGGTGAGGTAACGCCGCGGAATGCCGTAATCGGCTTCCATCACCTCCGCATATTGGTCAGGGGCAAAAAGGCTCAGCGGCGACTCGTTTACCGGCGAGCCCTTCAGCGCGTAGATCGGCTTGTGTTCCATCAGGCTCTTCAAGCGCTCGGCGATCGAAGACTTGCCGCCGCCCACCGGTCCCAGCAGATAGAGAATTTGCTTGCGCTCTTCCAACCCTTGAGCGGCGTGCTTGAAAAACGCGACGATCTGCGCAATCGCGTCTTCCATGCCGTAGAACTCCGCGAACGCCGGATAGCGCTTGATGACGCGATTACCGAAGATGCGCGACAGCCGCGGGTCGTTGCGCGTATCGACGACCTCGGGTTCGCCGATTGCGGCGAGCATGCGTTCGGCGGCGGACGCATAGGTCCCGGAATCACTGTTGCACAGATCCAGGTATTGCTCGAGCGACATCTCTTCGTCCTGCGCCGCCGAGTATCGTGTCTTGTAACCTTCGATCAACGTCATCATGTCGACTCCCCTGAGATTAGCCTGCACACATCGGATTGCGTTTGCTCCACGACTCCTTCATCTCCGGCTTCATTCGGCTCTGCCGCATTCAGCCGGATCGAAATCGGCTTCCATCCTGCTTGCATTCGATTTCCCGTTTCAAGTAACCGTGAGCAAACTCTAGTACGTGAGCCAGGGGAATGCATCGGGGCAAATCCCTCCATTGCCCGGAATGATCGGCTCAAGACCGAGGGGCAAAATAAGGTAGCTGCGACTGGGTAACACACTCCAGACTTGAGGGAGGGATTCACTGTAGCCGCGCACGACGCTAGCTCCAATTCAACGCACTCAACTGCAGCGACCCCCATACTTTCGCCAACGATCCGATAGTCAAAACCGCATCGTCAGATGGCAGCGCACGGCTGGCGGTTCAGGAGAAGACCGGTGGCGCGCGGGATCTTGCGCGAGAATGGAAAGTCGCTTGTGGCGCGACTGGTGAAGCCGCGGCGAATTGGCCGAGGGTTGCCGCAGGCATCGCCTCCAGTCAAGGGAAACGCGGGGCAGTTGCAGGGGCGCTTTGGGCCGATGCCGAACGGGGCGCGCAACGCTAGAGCCGGTGGCTCCGATTTGGCACATCGCCTGAATGCTCACCGCTGGTTTGGTGCTCCGCCGCGTTCGCGGAACAGATGTCACGGGGACCGCCGGCCGGCGTCGCGTTGGCAACCAGGGACCACTGCGCATCTTGCGTCGTTCCGCAAACTGCCAGCAACAACGCCAGCACCCTCATCTGCCCTGCCCCGCAATTTCAATTCTTGGCACCAGGTCGGCTTCGGCAAGACCTGCGTCCCTGGGATGGTGCAACAGGGGAGTGACAATCTTCTCCAATGTAGGCAAGTCCAGCAGTTTCGCGAACTTGAACCCATCGAATCGCAGCACACCGCGGCGGTCAATCACGAACGTGACCGGGACCCGCGAAAGCCGGCCGTAGCCCGCGGTCTGGGAATCGGAGGCAAAGGCTGCGGGAAAACTGAAGTTTTTCAGCGCGCCCCTGACCTTGGCGAGGTCACCGGGTCCTTCGATGTTGATCGCGATCAGCTCCAGTCCCTCGGCGCGATGAGCGCGGTAAAAGGCATCCAGTGCGGGCATTTCTTCGCGACAGGGCTTGCACCAAGTTGCCCAGAAGTTCAGCACTATGACTTTTCCGCGTTGCTTCACCGAGTCGAACGTGCCCCCGCCAAGCAGTTCAGCGCGGACAGCCGGCGCCGGCATCCCCTCCTGAAGCTGCGCCGCCGCAGGGGGAACATTGAGCAGAAGCAATCCGGATAGAAGCAGGAAGCGTCCCAGGCCGTTGCACATGATTTCGAACCCGACCAGCCTCAGTTCGGCACCGCGTTGCGGTACTCGCGCACCAGTTCCTCGGCGCTCGCCAACCCATTGATGCGCACCCACGGTTTGCCTGGCGCCGGCCGCAGGAAAGTCAGCGGTCCGTAGTCCGCATTGTCGGCATGATAGTTGCCGAAGGCGCGCACCAAGGCCTCGACGTCCTCGACGCTGCCCGTAAGGAAGTGCCAATTCGGACCGGCCCCGAATTGCATGGCGTAGGCCTTGAGCTGCGCGGGTTGATCATATTCGGGATCGACGGAAACGGAAATCTTGCGGAGCTTCCCGGGCCCCGCGCCCAACCTATCGGGAACCTTGGAAAAAGCCGTGCTCATGGTCGGGCAAATCGTGGTGCAGGTTGTGTAGATGAAATCCAGCATGACCGGACCGTCCGCCGCCAGCAGGTCGCGCAGCCGCGTCGGCCGCGCGTTGGCATTGACCAGCGTGACGTCCGGAACCATGTACACCTGAAGCGAACGCTGGTACTTGCCGGATGTCACCTCCGCCTGGGATTCCGGCGCCTGGGCGTCATGAGCTTGAGGTTCGCCGCTGCGCTGCGCGCTGGCTCCGTGGTCGTGTCCTTGGTGGGCCCAGACAGGCGTGAGCATTACGCAGCCGGCAATGCCGGCGGCCATCAGAAGCGCCGTTGTTTTCATATTGTCTCCGTTCATCGGCAATCCAGTTTCTTGATCGTTGACGATCCAGGCCTCGCGCTCGGCGAGCGGTTATGAAAAGTCTAACAACCGGACCGAAGGATCACACCGGGGTAAAACCCGCAATCGCCTGGCGCGCGGACTTCAAAGCGAGTGGGGTTGCACAGTAGCCGAAAAGACCTCCGGCCATGCCTTGGAGTAGTTCACAAAGCGAGAGGAGGTATCCCCTCATTGGTGTAACGAACTCTTACATCAACAAGCGGAATTTTTCGTAGAAACCGACGACCCTGGGCACGTACGCTGCGGTTTCGCGGTAGGGCGGAATGCGCCTGCCGTATTTGATTACGGCGGCTTCGCCGGCGTTGTACGCAGCCAACGCCAGCCGGATATCATTGTCGAACAG
>JADGRR010000049.1 GCA_017880745.1 Burkholderiales bacterium | reverse complement strand
CGCCGGCGCAGACGGGCGCAACGGCGCGGGCGGGTGCAACGGAGCAGGCGGGCGCAACGGAGCAGGCGGGCGGCACGGACACGCAGGCGGTCGAGTCGCAGAGCCAGGCGGCGCCGGTACCGGCCCCCGCGGTCAGCAGCAAGCCCGGCGGGCAAAAACGCATCCAGCTCGAATTCGACCAACTGTCCTGGGTCCAAATCAAGCAGGTGAACGGAAAGGTCCTGCTGTCTCAACTCAACCCGGCCGGCAGCAAGCAGTTGATCGAAGGCGCGCCGCCGTTCGAAGTCGTGATCGGCAACGCCGCCAATGTGCGGCTGAAGTACAACGATGCGCCGGTCGATCTGCGGCCTTATTTCAAGGTCGACGTCGCGCGCCTGACGCTCGAGTAGCCCCGATGTCGAGCACAGTACGCAAAACTACGCGCCGGGTATGCATTGGAGACGTCGTCATCGGCGGCGGCGCGCCCATTGTGGTGCAGTCCATGACCAACACCGATACCGCGGACGCCAGCGCCACGGTAGAGCAGGTCTGCGATCTGGCGCGCGCAGGTTCCGAATTGGTGCGGATCACCGTCAACACGGCCCAGGCCGCGGCGCAGGTCGCCCGCATTCGCGAGGAACTCGCGCGCCGCGACTGCGCGGTACCGCTGGTGGGGGATTTCCATTTCAACGGGCATCGCCTGCTCAGCCAGTATCCCGAGTGTGCCGAGGCGCTCGCCAAATACCGCATCAACCCGGGCAACGTCGGCAAAGGATCGAAGCGCGACGAACAGTTTGCGACCATGATCGAGATGGCCTGCAAATACGGCAAGCCGGTGCGCATCGGCGTGAACTGGGGCAGTCTGGATCAGGAACTGCTGGCGCGCCTGATGGATGAGAACGGCGCCCGAGCGCAACCGCTGGCGGCGGATGCGGTGATGCGCGAGGCGCTGGTCGTGTCGGCTCTGGAGTCGGCCGCTCAGGCGGAGAAATGGGGCCTCCCTGCGGACCGGATCGTGCTGTCGTGCAAGGTGAGCGGCGTGCAGGATCTGATCTCGGTCTATCGCGATCTGGCTGCGCGCAGCGATTATCCGCTGCACCTCGGACTCACCGAAGCCGGCATGGGTTCCAAAGGCATCGTCGCCTCGACCGCTGCGCTGTCGGTGCTGCTGCAGGAAGGCATAGGCGACACCATCCGCATTTCGCTCACGCCCGAGCCGGGCGGCGATCGCACCCGGGAAGTCGTGGTGGCGCAGGAAATCCTGCAGACCATGGGCTTGAGGTCGTTTGCGCCGATGGTCATCAGTTGTCCCGGTTGCGGCCGCACCACCAGCACCTATTTCCAGGAACTCGCCGCGAGTATCCAGGCTTACCTGCGCAGTCAGATGCCGTTATGGCGCGAGCACTACCCGGGTGTGGAAGACATGCACGTGGCAGTGATGGGATGCGTGGTCAACGGCCCGGGCGAATCCAAGCAGTCCAATATCGGCATCAGCCTGCCGGGTTCGGGCGAGCGGCCGGTGGCCCCGGTATTCGTGGACGGGGAGAAGACCGTGACGCTCAAGGGCGAGACTATCGCCCGCGATTTCCAGAAAATCGTCGACGACTACGTGCGCAGCCATTATGGTGCGGGCGGAGTGGCCGGCGCTGCGGCCGCAACGAAAGAACCAAAAACATCTCCGACAAGGGCGGCGGTCTAAGTCCGGCCGATTCCGAGCGCAACGATGAGCCATACTATACAAGCGGTCCGCGGGATGAACGACATCCTGCCGGACGAGGCGGCACTCTGGGAAGAACTGGAGGAGACGCTGCGCTCCTGGTTCCGTAGCTACGGCTATCGCAACCTGCGCACGCCGCTGCTCGAGCCGACGGCCTTGTTTCGCCGCGCCATCGGCGAGGCCACCGACATCGTCGAGAGGGAGATGTACAGCTTCGTCGATGAGCTGAATGGCGAGGCCCTGACGCTGCGGCCGGAAGCCACGGCTTCCGCCGTGCGCGCGGCGATCCAGCACAATCTGCTCTACGGCAGTCCGCAGCGGCTGTATTACATGGGGCCGATGTACCGGCATGAGCGCCCGCAGAAGGGACGCTACCGCCAGTTTCACCAGGTCGGCGCGGAAGCCCTGGGCTATGCCGGCCCGGACGTGGATGCCGAGTTGCTGCTGATGTGCGCACGGCTGTGGGACGACCTCGGGCTGGACGATATCAAGCTGCAGCTCAATTCCCTCGGCAGCCCGGAGGAACGCGCGCGCCATCGCACGGAGCTGGTGCAGTACCTGCAGGCGCACGAGGATGCGCTCGACGCGGACGCCAAGCGCCGCCTGCATACCAATCCCCTGCGCGTGCTCGACAGCAAGAATCCGCTGATGCAGCCGTTGATCGAGGCGTCGCCGCGCCTGCTCGATCACCTGGGCGAGGCCTCGCTGGCGCATTTCGAAGGGGTGCAGCAGGTGTTGAAGGACGTAGGCATCCCCTACAGCATCAACCCGCGCATGGTGCGCGGTCTGGACTACTACAATCTCACCGTGTTCGAGTGGGTGACGGACCGCCTGGGCGCCCAGGGCACGGTGTGCGGCGGCGGGCGCTATGACGGACTGTTCGAGCAAATCGGCGGCAAGCCCACTCCGGCCTGCGGTTTTGCCATGGGGCTGGAGCGCCTGTTGGCGCTGATGCAGGAGGCGCGCGCGCTGGAACCCGCAGCCCAATGCGAGGTCTATGTCCTGCACCAGGGCAGCGCTGCCAGCCGCATCGCCTTCGGCGTGGCCGAGGAATTGCGCAACCATGGCCTGTCGGTGATGCAGCACTGCGGTGGCGGCAGCTTCAAGGCGCAAATGAAAAAAGCCGATGCGAGCGGCGCCGTGCTTGCGGTGATCCTGGGCGAGGACGAGGCGGCAAATAACGAGGTGAGCGTAAAGCATCTGCGCCAGCAGCGCGAGCAAGTACGCGTGGCGCGCGATACGCTGCCCGATGCCGTAACCAAATTATTGTTTTTGGAAGACGACCAAGAGCGCGCCTAACGGAATTACCGTCAGGCGGCTGATTGAGGGGAGCAGGAGGGGACATGTCCCGTCGTATCGTTAAAGACCAAGAGCGCCTGGCCGCATTGCTGTTCGGCGTCTGATTCAGGGAAGCATGAGGGGCGCGTCCCCTCATTTTTGTAATGCGCTCTAGAACGCGGCTGTTTCAGAATAACTGATATAGCCTCCGATTCAGGGGAGCATGAGGGATCCAGGAAGGGCTAGGGCCCTTCCTTTTCCGTCCTGATCCCCGCATATTGTCAAAGGACTGAGAATGGCAACCTACGATCTGGAAGAACAGGAACAGCTGGCAACGCTCAAAGCGTGGTGGGCGGAAAACGGAAATCTGGTGCTGACCACCTTGAGTCTGGTGCTCATCGTGCTCGCTGGCTGGCAGGCCTGGAACTACTATCAGCGCAACCAGGCGGCCCAGGCCTCGGCCTTGTATGGCGCCGTGCAGAAGGCAGCCGGTGCCAACGACCTGAAGCAGGTGCGCGAAAGCGCCGGCGCCATACTCGAGCAGTACCCGCGCACGACCTACGCCGCGATGGCGGCACTGGTGTCGGCCAAGGCGCACTTTCAGGGTGGCGACCTGAAAACCGCGCACGCCCAGCTCGCCTGGGTCGCCGAGAACGCGAGGGACGAGGCGCTGCAGGATATCGCGCGGCTGCGGCTCGCGAGTGTGATGCTGGACGAAAAGGCCTACGACGATGCGCTGAAAGCGCTGGATGCCAAGCACGGCGCCGCATTCGATGCGCAGTTCCTGGCCGCCCGCGGTGACGTTTTCGTCGCTCAAGGCAAAAAGGAAGAGGCACGCGGCGCTTACAAGGCCGCGCTGGACAAGGCGGACCCCAAGGATGCCGGCCTGCGCGGATCGATCCAGCTGCGCCTGGATGCGCTGGGAACGGCGAAATGAGGCGTACCTTCGCACTCGTCCCGGCGCTCGCGGCAACGCTGCTCATTGCCGCGTGCGGTGGCGGCAACATGGTCAGCAATGCAATCGACACCATCAATCCCATGAACTGGTTCGGCAGCCGCAGCGCGGCGCCGGAAATGGCGCCGTTGCCGCCGCTGACGAATTCGGTTGCGGTAAGCACGCTGTGGCAGGCGAGCATAGGCAATTCGCAGCGGGCCATATTCAGCCCCGCGGTGGCCGGCGACAGCGTCTACGCGGCCGCCTATGACGGCGCAGTCGCGCGCCTGGATGCCGGCAGCGGCAAACAGCTGTGGCGCATCGATGCCGGAGAGCGTCTGACCGGCGGTGTCGGCAGCGATGGCAAGCTGGTGGCGGTCGGCAGCGGCAAGGGCGAAGTGCTGGCTTTCGACGTCAACGGCACCGCGCTATGGAAGGCGCAGGTCAGCAGCGAAGTGCTGGCTGCGCCGCAGGTGGCGGACGACGTGGTCGTGGTGCGCAGCGCCGACGGCCGCATCTTCGGCCTGGATGCAAAGGATGGAAAGCGCAAGTGGTATTACCAGCGCTCCACGCCGGCGCTCACGGTACGCTCGCCGGTGGGGATCAGTATCTCCAGAGGCGTTGCCTACGCCGGCTTTGCCGGCGGCAAACTGGTCGCGATCAATTTGGACAACGGCGCGGTGCGCTGGGAGGCTACCGTTGCCTTGCCGCGCGGCACGACGGAGCTGGAGCGGGTCACCGATGTAATCGGGCTGCCGGTCGTCACCGAGCGCGAGGTCTGCGCGGTCGCCTATCAGGGCCGCATCGGCTGCTTCGACGTTGCCACCGGCCAGGCGGTTTGGGGGCGCGAGATGTCGAGCACCTCCGGGCTTTCGCTCGATGCGCGCTACGCCTTCGTCAGCGACGACGCGGGCGCAGTGCATGCGCTCGACCGCATCGGCGGCACCAGCGTGTGGAAACAGGACAAGCTGCACCTGCGCAACCTGTCGGCGCCGCTCGCCCTGGGGAGCGAGATCGTGGTTGCCGACATCCAGGGCTATGTGCATCTTCTTGCGCGCGACTCCGGCGCCTTTGTCGGCCGCGTCGCAACTGACGGCAGTCCCGTCAGCACCAATCCGGTCATGCTGCCTAACGGCGGCTTTCTCATACAGACCCGCAACGGCGGGCTGTATGCCTTCAGTGCGAAATAGAAAGAGCCTTCAACGCCGGGACGCAAAGGGCGCGAACGGACGAAAAGTCGATTTCTTCGCGTCCTTTGCGCCTTCGCGTTCGAGCCCACACGTATGAAACCTACCGTAGTCATCGTCGGCCGGCCGAACGTCGGCAAATCCACGCTGTTCAACCGGCTCACGCGCAGCCGCGATGCGCTGGTCGCGGACATGCCCGGGTTGACTCGCGATCGCCATTACGGCGAAGGCCGGGTCGGAGACAGGCCCTATTTCGTGGTCGACACCGGTGGTTTCGAGCCGGTGGCGAAAGAGGGCATTCTGCACGAGATGGCGAAGCAGACCCGGCAGGCCATCGCCGAGGCCGACGTGATCCTGTTCATGGTCGACGTGCGCCAGGGACTCGCTCCACAGGACCGCAACATTGCCGACCTGCTGCGCAAGACCGGCCGGCGTGTGCTGCTCACGGTGAACAAGGCGGAAGGCATGAACATCGGCGTGGTCACGGCTGAATTTCACGAACTCGCGCTGGGCCAGCCCTACGCCATCTCCGCCGCGCATGGCGAGGGCGTGCACGACCTCGTCGACCTGGCGCTCGCCGGGTTCGCGCCGGAGCCCGCGGAAGAGGCGCTTGCCGACCATCCGCGCATCGCCATCATCGGGCGGCCCAACGTCGGCAAGTCGACCCTGATCAACAGCCTGCTGGGCGAGGACCGCGTCATCGCCTTCGACCAGCCGGGAACGACGCGCGACAGCATCGATGTGCCGTTCGAGCGCGACGGCCGGCGCTATACGCTGATCGATACCGCCGGGCTGCGCCGCCGCGGCCAGGTGTTCGAGTCGGTGGAAAAGTTCTCCGTGATCAAGACGCTGCAGTCGGTGGACCAGGCGAACGTGGTGGTGCTGGTGTTGGATGCGCAAGCCGACATCTCGGACCAGGACTCGCACATCGCCGGCTACGTCGTGGAGCGCGGGCGCGCCCTGGTGGTGGCGGTCAACAAATGGGATGGCCTGGACGACTACCGGCGCGAATGCGTCAAGCGCGATCTGCGGCGCAAGCTCGGTTTCCTCGGCTTTGCGCACTTTCATTTCATCTCCGCCCTGGAGGGCAGCGGCTTGTCCGGCTTGCTGCCCTCAATCGACGACGCCTACCGCGCGGCCATGACCAAACTGTCGACGCCGCGCCTCACGCGCGTGCTGATCGATGCCGTCGAGCGCCAGCAGCCGCCGCGCAAGGGGCTCACGCGGCCCAAGCTGCGCTACGCGCATCAGGGCGGCATGAATCCGCCGCTGATCATCATCCACGGCAACGCGCTCGATGCCGTGCCGGAAAGCTACCGCCGATATCTGGAGGGGCGATTTCGCGAGGCGTTCTCGCTCGAGGGCACGCCCCTCAAAGTGCAATTCAAGACCTCGGTGAATCCTTACTTGAAAAAGGCGTAGGCCGGCCCCATCTGCATACAGGTGGAAAAAGCCAGAGAAATCAATTAGAGTGGCAGTTCAACAACAAAGCGTGGGGGCACGATGAGCACTAAAGGGCAGTTGTTACAAGACCCGTTTCTGAACACGCTGCGCAAGGAGCACGTGCCGGTCTCAATTTATCTGGTGAACGGCATCAAGCTCCAGGGGCAGGTCGAATCCTTCGACCAATACGTGGTGCTGCTGAAAAACACCGTCACCCAGATGGTCTACAAGCACGCAATTTCCACCGTGGTGCCGGCGCGCGCAGTGACCATATCCTACGAACATTCTGCTTCCGATAACTGAGGCCGGCCTGCTCGCCGCCGCGCGCGATGTCTGAGCGCCCGGTGCGCGCGGCAGCCGCTGTCCTGGTCGGCATGGATTTCGGCGCCGACGGCTATGCCGAAAGTCTCGACGAATTGCGCCTGCTCGCACAAAGCGCCGGCTTGCAGCCGCGTGCCTTGATCCAGGGCAGGCGTCAGCGGCCCGACAGTGCCCTGTTTGCCGGCTCGGGCAAGGTGGAAGAGATCGGGGCCGCCGTGCGCGAGCACCATGCCGTGGTGGTGGTGTTCAACCATGAACTGTCTCCGGCGCAGCAGCGCAATCTGGAAAAGGCGCTGGATTGCCCGGTCATCGACCGCACCAGCCTGATACTCGGTATTTTCGCCCGGCGCGCGAGGAGTCACGAGGGCAAGCTGCAGGTGGAACTGGCGCAGCTCGAGTATGCCTCCACGCGTTTGGTGCGCGGCTGGACTCACCTTGAACGCCAGCGCGGCGGACGGGGATTTCTCGGCGGGATGGGCGAAACTCAGATTGAGGTCGACCGGCGCCTGATCGGGAACCGCGTCAAGGTGCTCAAGGACAAGCTGATTCAGTTCAAGCGCCGCCGCGACGTGCAGCGCCGCGCGCGGGTGCGCGGCGAGGTGCTGTCGGTATCGCTGGTGGGCTACACCAACGCCGGCAAGTCCACGCTGTTCAATGCGCTCACGCATGCCGGCAGCTACGCCGCCGATCAGTTGTTCGCCACCTTGGATACCACCACGCGGCGGCTGTATCTGGCCGGGACCGGCAATCTCGTGTTATCGGACACGGTGGGTTTCATCCGCGATCTGCCCCACGGTCTGGTGGCGTCTTTCCGCGCCACCCTTGAGGAGACCATCCAGGCCGATCTGCTGCTGCACGTGGTCGATGCATCGAGCAGCGTGCGTGAGCCGCAGATAGCGGCCGTGAATCTGGTGCTCGCCGAAATTGGCGCGGACGCGATTCCGCAGGTCCTGGTGTGGAACAAGATCGATCTTACCGCAGTGCCGCCGGGACTGGATCGCGACGAGTATGGTAAAATCCGCCGCGTTTGTTTGAGCGCGAAGACTGGCGCCGGCCTCGATTTTCTCAGGGATGCCCTGGCTGAAGTCGCAGCCTCGAAAAAGTCCACAGCAATCAGCCCGGAAAACATGCAGCAGCATAAGGATACGTATGTCACTTAATGACCCGCAGTGGGGCAAGAAGGGCGGGGGCAACGGGCCGCCAGACTTGGAAGAGCTGTGGCGCAACTTCAATCAGAAGCTGAACGGCATGTTCGGCAAGAGAGGAGGTGGCGACGGCACTTCGGGCAAGCCTCCCCCCAGCATGCGCCAGATCGGCGGCGGCCTCGGCATGATCGTCGCCCTGGTGCTGGTCGTGTGGCTGGCGAGCGGCTTTTATACCGTCGATGAGAAGCAGCGCGGCGTGGTGTTCACTTTCGGCAAGCAAACCGATCTCACCAGCCCGGGCCTGCGCTGGCGCCTGCCGTATCCGATCCAGTCGCACGAAATCGTCAACCTGTCCCAGGTGCGCACGGTCGAGGTCGGCTACCGCAACACCGTCAAGACCAAGGTGCTGAAGGAGTCGCTGATGCTTACCGATGACGAGAATATCATCGACATCCAGTTCGCCGTGCAATACACGCTGAAGGATCCGCTGGCTTACCTGTTCAACAACAAGAAGCCGGATGAGACCGTGTTGCAGGCGGCCGAAACTGCGTTTCGCGAGGTGGTCGGCTCGAGCAAGATGGACTTCGTGCTGTACGAGGGCCGCGAGCAGGTGGCGATCGCGGCGCAGAAGCAGGTACAGGACATCCTCGATCGCTACAAGACCGGCATTGCCATCAGCCGCGTGACCATGCAAAACGCCCAGCCGCCGGAACAGGTGCAGGCCGCATTCGATGACGCGGTCAAGGCGAAGCAGGACCTGGAGCGGCAGAAGAGCGAAGGCCAGGCGTACTTCAACGACGTGGTGCCCAAGGCACGCGGCGCGGCCTCGCGCCTGCAGGAAGAGGCGCAGGGCTACCGCCAGCGCGTGCTCGCCAACGCCGAAGGCGAGGCGAGCCGCTTCAAGCAGGTGCTGGCCGAATACAGCAAATCGCCGCAGGTGATGCGCGACCGGATGTACATCGAGACGGTGCAGCAGATGCTCTCCAGCACCAGCAAGATCCTGATCGACGCCAAGGGCGGCAGCAACCTGCTGTACCTGCCGCTGGACAAGATCATGCAAATGACGGCGGGCGCCCTGCCCGAGGCGACGACACCTACTTCCAAGCAGACGCTGATCGATCCGACGCCGAATCCGGACCCGGCCGCGCGCTCGCGCGACGCGCTCCGCAGTCGCGAGCGGGAGAACCGGCCATGATGAACAGTCGCCTGGGAATCGCGCTCGCCGGCGTGCTCGCCGTGGTGGTGCTGGCGAGCATGGCGCTTTTTACCGTGGACCAGCGCGAGCGCGCGATCGTGTTCCAGTTGGGCGAGGTGAAGGAAGTCATCACCACGCCCGGTCTGCACTTCAAGTGGCCGCTGATCCAGAACGTGCGTTACTTCGACGCGCGCATCCTTACGCTGGATACGCCCGACGCCGAGCGCTATATCACCTCCGAAAAGAAGAACCTGCTGGTCGATTCTTTCGTCAAGTGGCAGATCACGGATGTGCGCCAGTACTACATCAGCATCGGCGACGAAGCGCAGGCGCAAACGCGCATTTCGCAGACCGTCAATGCCACGCTGCGCGAGGAATTCGGCAAGCACACGGTGCACGAAGTGGTGTCCGAGGATCGCAACGAAATCATGAAGACCGTGCGCGAACGCGCCAACCAGGACGCGAAGAAGATCGGCGTTGAAATCATCGACGTGCGCTTGAAGCGCGTCGACCTGCCGCAGGAAGTGAGCGAGTCGGTGTACAAGCGAATGGATGCCGAGAGGAAGAGCGTCGCCAACCAGCTGCGCTCGGAAGGCTCGGCCGCGGCCGAGCGCATCCGCGCCGAGGCGGACAAGGAGCGCGAGGTGATCATCGCCAACGCCTACAAGGAAGCGCAGCGCGTCAAGGGCGAGGGCGACGCGAAGGCGGCGGCGGCGTACGCGCAGGCATTCGGCCAGAACCCGGAGTTTTACGCCTTCTACCGCAGCCTCGAAGCCTACCGCTCGAGCTTCAAGAACCACAGCGATGTGCTGGTGCTGGAGCCGAGTTCGGATTTCTTCAAGTACCTCAAAGGCCCCGGCAAGGGCAGCAAGTAGCGCTCACGGGCGAGCCGGGGATGGCCACCACTTTCCTCATGGCGTTCGCGCTGATGCTGGTCATCGAGGGAGTCCTGCCGTTCATGTTTCCGACGCAGTGGCGCGAGACTTTCCGCCGCATCACCCAGTTGAGCGACGGGCAGATCCGATTCTTCGGCCTGTCGTCGATGCTCGCGGGTTTGCTGCTGCTGTTTTTTTCGAAGTGAGAATAACGGCGTGAGGACCACCAGCCCGGGCAAGACGCTCCTGCCCATCCGCCGCTTGTTCCTGCTTGCGCGCTCTTATGCGTAACTGGGTCCTGCCCGAATACATCGAGGACATCCTGCCGCTCGAGGCGCGCGCAATCGAATCGTTGCGCGCGCGCCTGCTGGAGCTGTTCCGCGTCCATGGCTTCGAGCTGGTCATGCCGCCGCTACTGGAGTACCTCGAGTCGCTGCTGACCGGCACCGGCCACGACATGGACCTGCGCACGTTCAAGCTGGTGGACCAGCTTTCAGGGCGCACCATGGGCCTGCGGGCCGACATCACGCCGCAGGTGGCGCGCATCGACGCTCATCTGCTCAACCGCGATGGCGTGACCCGGCTTTGCTACTGCGGCCCGGTACTGCACACGCTTCCGGCCGGTCTGACCTCGACGCGCGAACCGCTGCAGATCGGGGCCGAGATCTACGGTCACGCGGGCATAGAGAGCGACCTGGAAATACAGCGGCTGTTGGCGCAGGCGCTGAAGCTGTGCCGGCTTCCCGACGTGCGCCTGGATATCGGTCACGTCGCGGTGTTCCGCGCGCTGGCGCAGCGCGGCGGCGTCAGCGCCGGACTGGAGGCCGATTTGTTCGCCGGCCTTCAGGCCAAGGATGTTTCGGCCCTGCGGGCCTTGACCAAGGGTCTGGACAAAGCGACACGCGGCGCAATCCTGCTGCTGCCGGAACTGTACGGCGGGCGCGAAGTGATCGCGCGCGCCAGGCGCGAGCTGCCAAAACACGCGGAGATCACGCGTGCGCTCGCCGACCTGGAGCGCCTGACGGCGCTGGAAGACATTCCGGTCAGCGTCGATCTGGCCGACTTGCGCGGCTATCACTATCACAGTGGCGCCGCTTTTGCGGCCTACTGCGCCGGGCTGCCCAATGCGATCGCACTCGGCGGACGCTACGACGGGGTCGGCAAGGCTTTCGGCCGCGCGCGGCCGGCGACCGGTTTCACGCTGTATCTGCTGGATCTGGCGCGCCTCGCGCCGGCCGGACCATTACCCGGTTGCATCCGCGCGCCCAGGACGAGCGATCCTGCCCTGGACGCCGCCATGGCAAGTTTGCGTGCCGCGGGCGAGGTGGTGATTCAGGAACTGCCAGGACACGAGAACGAACCCGACGAGGGGCGCTGCGTGCGCGAACTGGTGAAGCAGAAGGGCAAGTGGCAGGTCAGAAAAACATGAAGCTGCTGATCGTCTTGGATCCAGCCGGTACGACGCACCGTTCTAGTCCGCGTCGTTCCACGATCGTGCCGCGGCATCCGTAATTCTCTTTTCTTGGATCGAGCATGGCAAAGAACGTAGTAGTGATCGGCACCCAGTGGGGTGACGAGGGCAAGGGCAAGGTCGTCGACTGGCTCACCGACCA